>DATCOK010000249.1:0-4881 GCA_036564765.1 Candidatus Acidiferrum sp.
GCTTATGACCGCTTCGATGTCTACGACTGGTTCTTGCGGCTGGGTCCGCTCTCCAACGCCAACAGCAAGTATTTTCACGGCGCGATTCCCAGCTGGAATGAATTCATCGCCCACAACAGCTACGACGAATTCTGGAAAGAACATGCGGTGGCCTATGGATTGAAAGAAACAACCGTTCCGAACCTGAACGTGGCCGGCTGGTGGGATCAAGAAGATTTCTATGGCCCTATGGCTACCTACGCGAATCTGGAAAAGTCCGACACCAAAAATCTCAACTACCTGGTGGTGGGACCGTGGAACCACGGTGGCTGGGCGCATGGGCCGGGCAACACGCTGGGAGAAATTCCCTTCGGCAGCGACACCGGTGTTTATTTTCGTCAGCGCGTGGAGGCGCCGTGGTTCGCTTACTGGCTGAAGGACAAGGGTACGATTCCGCTAAAAGAGGCGCTGCTATTTCAGACGGGCAGCAACATCTGGACGGCTTTCGACGCCTGGCCTCCGAAGCAAGCCAAGAGCCGCAATTTGTACTTTCGCGAAGATGGACTTCTGTCGTTCGAAGCACCGCAATCCGATTCCACCGAAGCTTTCGACAGTTATGTGAGCGATCCGGCGCATCCCGTTCCATACCGCCATCGCCCGGTCGACAGCACCTATCCTGCGGATCATCCCGGGAGCTGGTACACCTGGCTGGTACAGGATCAGCGCTTCGTCGACGAGCGCCCTGACGTACTCACCTGGCAAACCGGAGAACTGCAGCAGGACCTCACCATCGCCGGGGACGTGACCGCCAAACTCTTCGCATCCACTACCGGGACGGATAGCGACTGGATCGTTAAGCTGATCGACGTTTATCCGGAAAAATATGAACCGGACTGGAAGCTTTCCGGATTCGAGCTGATGATCTCCGATGAAATCTTTCGAGGCCGCTTTTCCAAGTCGATGGAAAAACCGGAACCTCTGCAAGCCAATGCGGTTACACCCTTTACCATCGACTTGCATACCGCCAATCACGTCTTCAAAAAGGGTCATCGCATCATGGTGCAGGTGCAAAGCACCTGGTTTCCGCTCTACGACCGCAACCCCCAAAAATATGTCTCCAACATTTTCGAAGCCCAACCCGCCGACTATCAAAAGGCTACCCAACACATTTACCGCTCCACGGTCTATCCGTCGAGCGTGGAGATTTCGGTGATTCCGTCGGGCGAGGAAGCTTCTAAGAAGGAGTGAACGTTGAGGGGTCTGGATACGGCGGTATAACTGCCCAAATTTGGTCTTTAAAAAAATCGAAGCCCGCGGCCAATTCAACGCTCCGGGCAACTGACCCCACCCGAGGGTTTATTTGAACGCGGGATCGATGGTTCTTGGGACTATGGGCTTAGAGAATATTTTCTCTGAAGGCCTCCTTGTTGGACTAAGAAGACTGCCGGTCACCGCTTCCAAAGTACGAAAGCGGTACACCGGATACCTGATGGATAGCGGAAGCTGTTGCCGGTGTCAAAAGACCTTCAACTGACTCAGTAAGCAGCTAGGAATAAGTAGGTTACAATGCTTTATGAACTAATTTTTGTGATATAGTTTTCCCGATTTAAGGGTGGAACCTTGGGATCTGAAGTCCAACCCATTATTGGTGCGCGTTTCGGTTTGTTCGATATTGACCTGGTGAACGCTACCATCACGCGGCACGGCACCCGCCTGAAGCTACAGGAGCAGCCTTACCGCATTCTGGCACTACTTATCCAGAGGCCCGGCGATATCGTTACTCGCGAAGAACTCCGTCAAGCATTATGGGAGGAGGGCACGTACGTCAACTTCGACGGAAGCCTCAACGCCGCGCTCAAGAAGCTGCGATCCTGCCTGCAGGACGACGCCGAGAACCCGCTGTTCATTCAAACCGTGCCACGGCAGGGCTACCGCTTCCTGGCGCCAGTCCACTACATCTATGCGCCGTCAGTTTCGACTGGGAGCAATGTTTCGTTATCTGGGAACGCCGTCGAGGAATCCGACGAGCTGGAAATCCATCTCTCCATGGAGCCGGAATTTTCTCCGGAGAAGGCGGCTGCGTTACAGAAAGTCCGCAGGCGCCAGGAGAATGCCCGGCGTTCGCTGGATGCTGCCCTCCTCGCGGCGGCCATCCTGGTCGGTTCATGGCTGTTGTTTTACATCGTTTACCCGGTACCGCGCCCAACTGTGCAGCGCATGGTGCGCCTCACCAATGCTGGGGACATCGACGAGAGCGGCGGCATCGTTTCTGACGGCAGCCGCATTTTTTTCCTGGAGCGTTACGGCGGCCGCTGGCATCTGATGCAAACTTCGGTGGAAGGCGGCAACGCGGAAGTCGTCGCAGCGCCTTTTGCCAACACCCGACTGTTTGCTATCTCCCCGGATCACTCGCAATTTCTGATCGGAGAATTCAGCCGCCCCGATGACGAAATGGCTTTATGGTTGTGGCCGGTGCAAGGCGGGGCGCCGCGGCGTCTCGGTGAGGCAACGGGCCGCGATCCCGCGTGGTCACCCGATGGTGGCCAAATTATCTTTTCCCGTGAACGCAGTCTGTTCGTAATTCATCCGGATGGCACGCAACTGCACGAAATAGCGCGCGCCAATGGAAAAACGCATGCGCCGGCCTGGTCTCGCGACGGCGAGTTGATCCGCTTCCACGCCGAAAATGCCGGCAGCAATACGAGTTCGATCTGGGAGATGAACGCGGATGGCAGCAAGTTGCACCGACTGCTCGCGAGCGTCACGGAACCGGCTTCCCAATCCGCCGGACAGTGGACCGCCGATGGCAAGTACTTTTTGTTTTCCGGCTGCGAGGGCAACGATTGCGATCTCTGGGCGGTCCGCGAAGCCTGGAACGCGTTTCGCCGTTCGCACCATGATCCCGTGCCGATGACGCGCGGCCCAGATTCGCTGCATGTGTCGATTCCCGCGCAAACTGGTTCGCGAGTTTTTGCTTTTAGTTTGCGCTCCAGCCGTGAGCTGAAAAAAATCGACCCGGTAACCGACGCCTCCACGTTCCTGATGCCCAACATTCGCGCGGATGAAGCTGTCTTTTCTCCCGACGGAAAATCACTTTTGTACGTGGACCGCCCGGATGGCGCGCTGTGGCTCACGCATATCGACACCAATAAGCAACTGCGGCTCACCAACGCGCCTTTGGTGGCCGCCGCTCCACGCTGGTCGCGCGACGGCAAACGTATTTTGTTCACCGGGGTCCGGCCGGGACATGCCCGCCAGATCTATATCTTGTCCGCCGATGGGGGCGCGCTGCGCGGCGTTTTGCCGGATGGCCGCGAAGGCGCTTCCGCAGACTGGTCGCCGGACGGTACCCAAATCGTGGTGACGATGCGAGACGTCAAGATCCAACCGAAGTTGGGCATTTATCTATTCAAGCCGCAGACCGGTGAGTTCACTCTCCTTCCGGAGTCTCGCGGATTTTCTGAGCCGCGCTGGTCCCCCGACGGCCGCTACATCGCCGCGCTGGATGAAACAAAGCACCATCTGCGGCTCTACGATTTTCAAACCATGAAGTGGAGTCCGCTCGCGGAAGGCGGCCTGGTCGGCGCTCCGTATTGGGCGGAGGACAGTTCGGCCATCTATTTTCAGGATCAACTCGAGAAGGAACAGTCGGTGTTTCGCGCGTCCGTGCCGTCGGGCGAGGTAAGCCGCGTCAATGGTTTCGGCGACGTGACCCAGAATCCGGCACACTATTTGTTCAATGGCATCGACCCCCAGGGTTGGTTCTACGTAACTGTCGAGCGCGGATTGACAGATATTTACGCTCTGGATTTGGACCTACCCTGACGCGTGCGGCGCGTAGCGAGGTTTATTTTTTGCGGTTGTAAATGAAGTCGTACTCGACCTTCCACGTCTTGCCGCCGTCCGTCGAACCCTGGCTGAACTGCCGCACTTTATCCGCACCGGACGGGATGAATTGCAAATGCCGCTTTAGTTTGGTCCCGTCTTTTTGCGGAATTTCGTCGGTCCAATAATCCATCACGCCATCTTTCAGTCCGCCGTAAAAATGAATCATGCCGCCGACGTTGTCGTTCCAGAACTGCTCCCAGCGCTTCAAATCCGGATTGTAAATGTTGTAGCTTTTTCCCTGATAGCCAGCTGTTCCCGCGCTCGTCCAGTTTTCCTGAATGACACAGTCGCCCAGAATCAATTCGATTTTGCTGTCGCCCGCGGGACTTCCGCCGTCCGCGGTCACTACCCTCCATTCGCCGACCCAAAAATCAAATTGGCGATTCTCGGCGGTGTACGCGCAGGGCTTGGTGTTGTGCGCAATCCGTTCGGTAACTTCCGCGAAGCGAGCATCGGAGCGCAGCGAAGCCAGTTCCGTATCGGTTTTCACACGATCCATTTCGCTGAATCCATCCTCCGCTGCTTTCTGCAAAAATTTGATCGCGCTTTCCGCATCGCCTTTGGAGGCATACGCCAACCCAATCGCATACTCCGCAATCTGCCCAGGGACGCCGGCCGGTATCGACTTTTGATACGCGGCAATGGCGTCGTCCTGATTTCCGAGGCCATGCAGCGAAGCGCCCAAGCGATACCACGCGCGGCCATTCTCGGGTTGACGCGCCGCAATCTGTCCGTACAATTCCGCAGCTTTGGCCCAATTCTTCGCCTGATAAACTTCATTGGCGGCGGTAGCCGCGTCAGGCACTGCCGCATTTTGTGTCTCCGTTTTCGTCGCCGCCGCCAGCGGCAGCTCTGCGCGAACGGACAAACTACAAATCGTAATAAGCAGCAAAGCGCCAGCCAAAAAGCAGGGCACTTTTGTCATCATCCGGCCTCCTCACCTATAGCAGAGCAGCCTGTGCACGGCGCGTTTCGTAAGAACGATTACACGCTTCCCCTGCACATCGGTTGTTT
>DATCOK010000250.1:0-1587 GCA_036564765.1 Candidatus Acidiferrum sp.
CCATAAGAATCATAACCGCGCCGCGCAGGATATCAACTGGACTTGCCCCCAAATTTGAGACAAACGGTTAAGGCTCAAAATTCATCGAATGGAGAAATGAGTCCATGGGATTGTCTCGCAGACAGTTTACGAAAGAGTTCAAATTAGCCGCCGTAGGGCGGCTGGAGCAGGGTGTATCGATCGCGGAGGTGGCGCGGGGCGTGGAAGTGAACCCGAACGTGCTGCACCGCTGGCGGCGCGAGTTCCGGGAGGCCCCAGGCAATGTTTTTCGGGGCAACGGGAAGCAACGCTGGTCGGAAGGGCGGATCGCCGAGCTGGAGCGAAAGATCGGCCAGCAAGCGCTGGAGATCGATTTTTTGAAGGGGTGCTTGCAGCGCATCGAGGAACAGCGGATGCTGCAGGCGTTGACTGGAAATCCGCCGTCTGCCGGAAGGTCAAAGAAGAAATGAAGTCCGGCCGGGGACTTACGGGGGAACGCATGGTGGAACTGGGGCGGGTAAGCCGCGCCAGCTTCTACCGCTTCGATGAGAGCACCTATCCCAGCCACGACGGGGACATGGATCTACGCGATGCGATCCAACGCATTGCTTTGGAGTGGCCGAGCTACGGGCGGCCGAGAATCACGGCGGAACTGCGGCGCCACGGATGGAAGGTGAATCCGAAACGCGTGTATCGCATTCTGCGGGAAGACAATCTGCTGTGCATCCGAAAGCGGAAGTTTGTTGTGACCAGCAATTCGAAGCACGGCCGCAAGGTCTACCCAAACCTGGCGCGCACGATGGTGCTGACCGGCATGGACCAGCTCTGGGTGGCCGACATCACCTACATTCGGCTGCGCGAGGAGTTCGTCTTTTTGGCGGTCGTCCTCGACGCCTTCTCACGACGCGTCATCGGTTGGGCTTTGGATCGGACCTTGGAAGAGCAGTTGACGCTGGCGGCGCTGCAGATGGCGTTGTCGCGGCGTAGCGTGCAGCCGGGTCTCGTTCACCACTCGGACCGCGGTTCGCAGTACGCCAGCGGCGACTATACGGATTTACTCAAAGAAAGCGGAATCAGTGTGAGCATGTCGCGCAAAGCTAATCCGTGGGACAACGCGGCCTGCGAATCGTTCATGAAGACGCTCAAGTACGAAGAGGTTTTTCGCAGCGAATACCGGGATCTGCAGGAGGCGCATCTGTCGATTCGCGAGTTCCTGGAGAAAATCTATAACGAAAAGCGGCTTCACTCCGCGCTCGGCTACGTGCCGCCTGCGGAGTTCGAAGCCAGTCTCACCGCACAACAAAAGGAGGCCGCTACGCGGCGCCTTTCTGCATGAGTTTTAAAAGGCATGGGGAAATCTATCCATCCGATGAGGACGCCGGCATGACCGGCGCCCCCGCTCATCGTCTGGATGAGTTTCCGGCTGGCTATTCCTTGGCGGGTTGCGCTCCCGCATTGCCCGCCTCCGCTTCACCAACCAACCGCCATTGTGCGCTAAAGTCGTCTTGCCGCTCGATTGTTTTTCAGCGAACGGTAAACAGTGTCTTAACTGTTTGTCTCACGCCAGGAGGCAGGCCCAGGATCGGACGAGCACTCTTCCGAACGAAG
>DATCOK010000251.1:0-1610 GCA_036564765.1 Candidatus Acidiferrum sp.
GGCGTAATCCTCATGCGTGTGGTGGAGATGATTCCGCATCTCGGCGGTTGGGTAAAGTTCGCAGTGATCCTGTGGGGCATGGGCGCAATTTCGCTGGCGTTATACCGGCGCTTCCATCCGACAGGGTTGGCACCTGCGGCCCCTGTAGCGCCGATGGCACCGCCGCCGTTGCCACCGAATACGACTATCGGTACGCCGCAACCAGTCTAATCGATATCCTGCGAGTTGCTTGTAGCCTGCAGCGAAGCCGACCCGCAGTTTCAGGAAAGATAAAATTTCAACGGTCCGATTTTTTTGTTCCGCGATATTTCTTTGCGAGACGCGCAATTCTTCGGACCGGCGCCAAACCGAACGCGCTCGACTGAGTCTTCGTGTTAGGGGAACCTGGTAGGCCGGAGGCTGGATCGCTGCTCTCCCTTCCCCAATCCTCTTGCGTCGGAGA
Source organism: Candidatus Acidiferrum sp. (assembly GCA_036564765.1). Classification (GTDB taxonomy): domain Bacteria; phylum Acidobacteriota; class Terriglobia; order Acidiferrales; family UBA7541; genus Acidiferrum. Next base: position 443 of record DATCOK010000251.1, read on the forward strand.
GACCAAAAGCCGCGCCAGATGGGCCATTCCCGCGAGACCACCGCCACTCATAGCAACACGGTAGCGCGCACGAGAAAGTAATCCAACGGACCCAGCGCTCCCGGAAGGCAGCCTGCGCGCAATTTGCGACGCCAAGGCGACGACCGGCTTGTCGGCGGATACTTTCGTTGAGATCGTCGGCGGAATTGGAGCTCTCAATAAATCTCGAGCGAGCAACAACCCGGAGCCCAGCATGCGTTCCGCGCCAATTTGCCGTGCGACGACCAAGCTTCGCTGCAAATCCAGGTTCTTTTGCTGCTCCAACAAACCGGATACATCCGCGACAAACGACAGCCGATCCCATAGATGCTTGCTGCCGTGAATACAAATCAGAATTAGCTCGTCCTCCGTCGCTAGAGCCGGCACCTCATGGCCGTCAATGGAAACGGCTTCGCGCCGCCCGAGAAAATCGTCGATGGGCAGGCCGCGGGGAAAATAGCGCATAGTGAATTCGGTATGAAATTCAATGAGGATCTGATCCGGTGTTTTGACGAATAGATATTGACCGGGAATTTTCTCGGCACGAATCGTTTGTGAAGAAATTTCCGCGTGGTAGCCGGTAGTGGTGATGAGTTCGTGGACGCGTAAAACATCGCAGTGGCGAACGACGAAATCCAGGTCGCCATATTCGCGAGCGCCGGCATGGCCATAAGCGCGCACAGCGAGGGTTGGACCTTTTACCGTCGCGAACTCAAGCGCGGCATTCTTTAATAATTTGGTGAGGCGAAATAGCTCCCCGGTGAGCTTTAAAGCGGAAAGCGCTCGTGTGCGCTGCAGTTCGCGTAGTTGCAGCGCGACGTCGTGCGGAGGAAGCGTTGTAAGGCCATGCGCGAAGAGAGCAGAAGACAGGAGCGGGATTACGCCGTGGTCTTCAGCGAGTCGGAGTAGTGCGGGCCACGAAACATGCTGCAACAGTTCAGGGAGCCGCTGTGTTTCGCGTCGCACTGCTGCACATTCCAGCAGAGCTGCCCATTCTTTCGAAGCGAATGAGGCTTCCGGTGCCTTCCCGCCGCCGATGTACGATTTCTCCAGCGCAGTCTCCCGTCGATCTTAGTGTACGCAAAAACACAAAAAGGCCGGTCCCGCTTAGCGGAACCGGCCCCAGAACAATCAACCGCTCTATGGCTTC
>DATCOK010000252.1:0-10874 GCA_036564765.1 Candidatus Acidiferrum sp.
CTTCAGGGGCTAAAGCCCCTTTTTTGGGCTGGGCGGTAACGCGGGAGCTGAAGTTCCCGCTCCCTAAAGATGAAGATCACACTTGCGCGAAGAGCCAGTTACCGCAACAGAGCAAAGATTTCTTAGCCGCCAGGCGGTTGGTAATTTCGAATTTATTGAGAATTGTTTTGTGAGGAGAGAGATTGTTCATGGAGCGAGAGGATTTTGTGAAGAAAGTAACGGCGGTGCTGGTGGCGTTTTGGATGTTCTGCCCGTTGGCGTGGGGGCAGGGGCCGGTGGAAAAACCGCCGACGCGCAAGAAGCCGGTACCGGCCGCGGTGGCGACGCCTAGCGCGACTCCGGCGGCGGCGCAATCGCATGCGGAATTGACGGCGCAGGATTTGACGACGTTCATGGATGGTTTCATGCCGCAGCAACTGGAGCAGGCGGATATCGCGGGTGCAGTGGTCGCGGTGGTAAAAGACGGGCAAGTGCTGTTCGCGAAGGGCTACGGGTATTCGGATTACGAGAAGAAGACGCCAGTGTCCGCGGGAGACACGCTGTTTCGCCCGGGCTCGATCTCGAAATTATTCACGTGGACTGCGGTGATGCAACTGGTGGAACAGGGCAAGCTGCAGCTGGATCGCGACGTGAACGATTATCTCGATTTCAAGTTACCGGAAACGTTCGGCAACCCGATTACGTTGCGGGACATCATGACGCACCGATCCGGGTTGGGAGAAACCATCAAGGACCTGTTCGTCGGGACGGAACAGGAGTTGCGGCCGCTGTCGGTGTATTTACCTTCGCATGTGCCGAACCAGATTTTTGCGCCGGGGACAATTCCGGCGTACTCCAATTATGCGACGACTGTGGCGGCGTACATTGTGCAGCGAGTATCGGGACAGTCGTTCGACGACTACGTAGATCAGCATATTTTACAGCCGCTGAACATGAAGCACGCGACGTTTCGCCAGCCGTTGCCGGCGGATTTGAAGGCACTGATGTCCAACGGCTACAACCGCGCTTCGCAAGGGGCCAAAACGTTTGAATATGTGCAGGTGGCGCCGGCGGGATCGCTTTCCGCTTCGGGTGAAGCGATGACGCACTTCATGATTGCGCATTTGCAGAATGGGCGATACGGCGAGACACAAATCCTGAAGCCGGAGACGGCGATCGAGATGCATGCGCGGCAGGACGGGTGGCCGGCGGCGATGCCGGCGCAGGCGCTGGGATTTTATGAAGAGACGCGCAACGGGCACCGCATTATCGGGCACGGCGGCGACACGCAGTATTTTCACAGCGACCTGCATCTGATTCTGGACGCCAACACGGGCTTTTTTGTTTCGTATAACAGCGCGGGGCGGGACGATGTGAGCCCGCGCGAGGTAGTGTTTCAGAAATTCCTGGAGCGGTACTTCCCCGGACCGGCGCTGACGGAGCCTACGCTTTCGACAGCGGCGGAAGACGCCAAACAAGCGGCGGGGTCGTACAAGGTGAGCCGGCGGTTCGAGGGAAACATTCTGGCAATGCTGACGGTGTTGGGCGAAGCCAAGGTCGAAGTGGATGGCAAAGACAATACGATTTTCATCGCGGACGCGTTCAAGAATGCCAACGGGGAGCCCAAACACTTCCGGGAAATTGCGCCGATGCTATTCCGGGATGTGGACGGGCAGGACAAGTTGGATTTTGTGAAAGATGCGAACGGGAATGTGGTGATGTACATCAATTTTCCGTTCATGGTTTTTCAGCGCATCCACAATCCGCTGAACAAGACCACGCTGAACTACATCATTCTGGGCTTCAGCCTGGGGGTGATCGCGCTGACGCTGCTGCTGTGGCCGGTGGGCGCGGCGTTGCGTAAACATTATGGCAAGCCGCTGACGCTGGATGCGCCGGCAAGAAAGCGACGGGCGGTACTCCTGGTGGTGTGTTTCCTGAACATTTTATTTGTGATCTGCTTCGCGATTTTTCTTTCGGCGCTGGAAAAACTGGGGAGCATGACGCATGCGGATTTGTGGCTGCACCTGATTCAAATCGTGGGCGTGCTGGCGGGAATCGGTGCGCTGTACGCGGCATTTAATGCGGCTTTGTCGCTGAGCGATAAACAGCAGTGGGTGTGGTACCGGGTGTGGAACGTCTTGCTGGGCCTGGCGTGCCTGGGGGCGTTCTGGTTCGCGTTTCACTGGAGCTTGCTGAACTTCACCACGCGCTATTAAGCTCGACTCGTTACTTACATCGCCGTTCGAATGGAGCGAAACGCATGCGCATCAGCGGACTCGTCCTTATTGTGTTGCTTGCCGTTGCACCCGGGGCGCCCAACGCGGTCAGCCAGGAGAACGCGGCGGCAAGCGCGCAGGCTATTTTTACCTGGAAAGAAGTGATGGTTCCGGTGCGCGATGGCGTGCACCTGCAGACCGTGATTCTTACGCCGGTCAACGCGAGCAAACCGCTTCCTATTCTATTTCGCCGCACTCCGTATGGCGTTCCGGAAAAAGCACCGGAGCAAATGCCGGCGAGCTTCAAGGAGCTCGCGCAGGACGGATATATTTTTGTGATTCAGAACTTGCGCGGGCGGTTCAAGTCGGAAGGCTACTTCGCGCTGTCTTCGCAGGTGAACCTGGCTGATCCTAAAGCGACGAGCGAAACGACGGATGCGTACGATTCGATCGACTGGCTGGTGAAAAATGTGCCGAACAACAACGGCAAGGTCGGAATGTATGGGGTCTCGTACGACGGGTTGACCACGGCGCTGGCACTGCTGCAACCGCATCCGGCGCTGAAAGCCATCAGCGAGCAGGCGTCGCCGGTGGATCAATGGATGAATGATGACGACCATCGTTATGGGGCGTTGCGCGAGAGTTACGATTTCGAATACGCGGTGTTGGAGCAGGCAGACAAGAACAAGAACACCAATTTTGAGTTTGAAACCTACGATACCTACGAGTGGTATTTGAATCTGGGGCCGCTGTCGAACATTAACGAGAAATATCTGCACGGGAAGATTCCTTACTGGAATGATGGGATCGAGCATCCGGATTACGATGAGTTTTGGAAAAAAGAGGCGTGGGTGCGGCAGTTGCACGCGTCGACGGTGCCGAATTTGAATGTCGCGGGGTTCTGGGACCAGGAGGATCCGTGGGGGCCGTGGCAAATTTTCCGGCACGCCGCCGAACACGACCCGGATCACACGAATTTTATGGTGGCGGGGCCGTGGTACCACGGGGAATGGCAAACGCCCAAGGCCGATTCCATCGGTCTTATTCCGTTTGGCGGGCACGAGACGGCGCGAGAGTTTCGCGAAAATATCGAGGCGCCATTTTTCCGATATTACCTGCATGGGGTAGGAGAGAAACCGAAGTGGCAAGCCAACATTTTCCAGAGCGGTTCGAATGCGTGGCACACGTATGCGGAGTGGCCGCCAAAGGAAGCGAAGGCGACGAATCTTTATCTGCATTCGGACGGAACACTGTCGTTCGCCGCTCCGGGGAGCGGCAAAGAGGCGAAGGCGTATCGCGAGTATGTTTCGGATCCAGCGAATCCGGTGCCGTACCGGCAGCGGCCGATTTCGCCGACTTATCCGGCGGGCGACTGGCGGACGTGGGAAGTTGCGGACCAGCGCTTCGTGGATCACCGGCCGGATGTGTTGACGTATACGAGCGAACCTCTGGAGCACGACCTGACGATTACCGGGCCGCTTTCCGCGGCGCTATTCGCGTCTACCTCCGGGACCGATGCGGATTTCGTGGTGAAGCTGATCGATGTATTTCCGCAGGATGCGCAGCAGCCGGCGTGGAAGCCGGATGAGGGGCCGAAGCCGGGACAGTACGCGCAATCGTTGAATGGATACGAATTGCCGATCGCGATGGAAGTGCGGCGAGGGCGTTATTTGAGGAGTTTCGAGCAGGCCAGCGCACTGACGGCCAACGAGCCGGCGAAATGGGATGTGCCGTTGCGGGATCACGATCACGTGTTTCTGAAGGGGCACCGCATCATGGTGCAGGTGCAGTCCACGTGGTTTCCGGTGATTGACCGCAATCCGCAGAGATTTGTTCCCAGTATTTACAAAGCGAAGGCGGAAGATTTTGTGCCCGCGACGCAACGGGTGTATGCCACGCCGGAGATGCCTTCACATGTGACGTTGCCGGTTATGCCATGACGGGTGCGCTGGCAGGCGATTCCGCGAGGAGTTCACGGCAGCAAGTCGGCCAATATTTGGTGTTTGTATTTGCCTTCAGTTCCCTTTTCTATTTTCTGATGCTGCGCGCGCATACCTTGAGCGCAGGTGCGGGGATGTTTGTTTTTGGGATCATGTGGTGTCCGGCGTTAGCGGCTTTTGCGACGCTGAAATTAAATCATCGGAGCTTCAGCGACCTTGGTTGGAAATGGCCGCAGGGAAAATATGCGGCGATGAGTTGGCTGTTGCCGCTGCTGTACGCGACGATTACTTATCTCATCGTATGGATATTGAAGCTGGGCGGATTCCCGAATCATGAATTCATGGAGCGATTAGTACCGGCGATCGGATTGCGGCTGTCGCCGGCGGCGTCGACGGTTGTTTATGTGCTGGTGGCAGGAACGTTTGGAGTGATCAAGAGCATGGCGTCGGCGCTCGGCGAAGAGATCGGCTGGCGGGGATTTCTGGTGCCGGAGCTTTTCAAGACGACCAGTTTTACCGCCACGGCGCTCATCAGCGGAGTGATCTGGAGCTGCTGGCATTTTCCGTTGCTGATTTGGGGTGATTACAACAGCGGGACGCCGACGTGGTTCGGGCTGAGCTGCTTCACGGTGCTGGTGATTTCGATTTCGTTTCTGTTTGCGTGGTTGCGGCTAAAGTCGGGGAGCCTTTGGACCGGGGCGCTGCTGCATGCCAGCCATAACCTCTATATACAGGGAATTTTCACGCCGCTGACTCGAAACACGGGAAAGACGGCATGGTTTATTGACGAGTTTGGCGCGGTATTGCCGCTGGTGGCGCTGTGCTTTGGAATTTATTTCTGGACGAAGCGCAAAGAGTTGAGCGGAGCTGCTCACCCTGCGGCGATGTAAGTTCCCAATTGATTCGTTGGTTTCCCGACTGCAGTTCAGCCCATTCTAAAGTCATTGATCGGCACGGCTCAATTGTTCGTAGACTTTTCGAGCGCTGGAGAGTTGACCGAGGACGTCGGACTTTTCGGCTTCGGTGTTCCAGTCACGATTAACCTTGGCGCTTTGGGCCACGCGATCGATCCAGGCAATGAAATAAGCGGCGTCCTCCCGGCGATCCGGAGTGGAACCCGCAACCTGAATGTATATCGGGCTGGTGGTGGCGTAGGGGTAGAGATCGAGAATGGGGTATTGGGGTTGAGCACTGGAGGCGCGCAGCAGGCACCAGCCGCTGCTGGAAATGGGAAGCGAGGTTTCGGCGTTGGCGCTTTTGCGATCGGCGCTTAGTTGGAGGGCAGTTACGGATTTGCCGTTGCAAATGAGTTCGAGATGATCGATTGGAACGATAGAGCGCATCCAGGCGGAGAGTTTGACTTTGTTTTCGCCGGCGGGGAGTTTCAGGGTGTCGCCGACTTCTTTATCTCCCAGCTTCAAACCGATAAGCGGCCCGTTGGTCGCAAAGGTTTTGCCGTGTTGCAAAGCGGCCAGCCACGGTGCGATTTTCAGCTCGCGCTTGGGCACCTGGACGTAGACGCGATTGAGGCCGACCGGGCCGCGCAGAGACGCGTAATTGGCCATGGCGTCGGTGCCCGCGGCAGTGGGGAGATGAAAACCGCAATTCAGCAGGCGGTACCAAACTTGCGCTGTAGACTTGTGATCGGCAAAGCCCAACACTTCGATGTAGTCCACTTTTCCAAGAGCCAAATCGACGGGCAAGGCGTGATTCAGAGAAGTATCCTTGGCGGGATCGGGGACGCTGTCATACGGATGCACGTAACCGACAAGCCCGTGTTGCGCGTGAGCGAGGTCGGCAACATTTCCGTTAGCGGGGAAGAGGCTGGCAGCAGCGGTGTTGGGGTAACCCGCGTATCCAGGCAATATAATATTGTTCTGGAGATTCAGAAGGCCGAGATGACCCCAGTAGCTGGTGTGAAATTCCTGACTGTGGAGGAGCAAGGTGGAGGAAGTGGATGCGGGGTCGGGATCGGCGCGATAGTAGGCGATGTCCGGGATGCGCTGCTCTTTGTTGACGATGAGGTCTTCGACGACTGCCAAATCTTCGGCCACAGCCTGAGTTATGAGATGACCGGGGGTGTTGCGGTAGGCGCCGCCGTAGTTCATGTGCACGTGGACATCGCCGCTGACCCAGTGGGTGGAAGCTTCGCGGGGAATTTCTAGCGGGCGGAGGCGAATGGTGAGTTCGGCTTGGCGTTGCGCTTGCACGGTGATGGTCTGGCGGGCGAATTCATACTCAAAACCTTTCATCACTTCTACGGTAACCGTACCGACCGGCACGTTGAGTTGTGCTTTACCGCTGGCGTGGAAGTAATGGGCTTCAAAGGGACGCTCGGAACGCACGAAATTATCGTCGGCGTGCATCCAGGCGTCGTCGGGAGCGTAGGCGCGCTGATCCTGACCGGTGACGAAGATGCGCGCCGGGGCTTGCTGGCCGTTTTCATCGAGAACCTTGATGGTCAGCTTGCCGAGCGGAACCAGCCAGCGCCGGCTGGTGGCAATGAGTTGTGTTTGTTGGCCACCGGGAATGTCCTGAATCCATAGCGATGTATGGCCATCGCGATTGGAGATGAAAGCGATGCGCTTTCCATCGGGAGACCAGCGCGGATTGATGTTGTCGAAACTCCCATAGGAAATCGGAAAGGCATCGCCGCCCTGCGATGGCATGAGCCAAAGTTGGTGCCATTGCTGGCCCAGATAGGAGGCGTAGACGAGGCGCTTGCCGTCCGGGGAAACGTCCGGGCGGGCTTTCCAAGTGGTTTCTTCGTAGCGAATTTCGCGCGGCTCGGCGCCCGGCTCAGCCTTCACGCGCCAAAAACCTCCAGTACCGTGAATGTGACCGCGATTGGACACGAAGATGATTTCCCGGCCATCGCCAGACCAGACCGGACTGATTTCGTGATCGAACTGGCTGTAGTAATAGCGGGGCAGGTCGCTGCGGGTCTCACCGGTCAAGCGGCGCGGGTTGGTTATTTTGCCATCCGAAAAATCGGCAATGAAGATGTGGAAGCGGCGGTTGTAGGCGGTGGAGACGAACGCAATCTTTTTTCCGTCGGGTGAAAAACGAGGCTCGAGATTCACGGCGCCGGCGGAAGTGAGTTGCTGAGTCTTTTTCGTTTGGAGGTCAACGGACCAGAGTTCCACGGCGTCATGGAGATAGGAGACGTAGATGGCCCAGTGGCCATCGGAGGAGCAATCGGGTTGATAGTCATAGCCGAGGCCTGCGGTGAGCTGTTCGGCTTCCGTGGATGTAGCCGCTTGCCGCCAAATGGCGCCCGCCATCGAATACACGAGGGACTTGCCGTCAGGGCTCCACGCCGCGGAACTCGGGCCGGTGGTCAGCTGCGGCAAATACATTTCGCGAAAATAGTAGGGATGCGGCACGTCGATCTGTTTCAGCACCGGCTCGCGCTGTGCGAAGGCTGGAAGATTTATCAGCAGACCGAGGCATGGAAGAGCGAGGCGGCAGGTTATCGACAAGATTCGCCGTGGACGGTCATGGACGTAGGGGATAGGATTTTCAATTTTTCTAATTCCCTGCTACCGGCAGCACGATGTTCGAGGCGTGTGCGCGATCGGAGTAGATGGTAATGCGCGCCTTTTGTAATTCCGCCGAAGTGCGCTCGGAGGCGCCGGTCTGCGGGTTGCGCGAAAAGTCTGGAAAGAAGCTGCCGGAGATTTGCACGCGGATGCGATGGCCCTGCTGAAAAACATTGCTGGTAATGAGATGGTCGAGACGCAACCGATATACATGGGATGGCTGGAGAAGCTGTTGCCCAAGTTTCTCGTCGCGGTAGCTGGCCCGGAGCGCGTTGAGTCCAGGGCTCATCAGGTTGTAGGCGGTGCCGTCGGGGGCCACGTCCAGGAGGCGCACCCAAAGATCGGCGTCGCGACAATCACAAGCCATGTAAATGTCCGCTTGAATCGGCCCGGTCACTCCGATGGCCCGTTGCAAAGGCGGTGAATCGTAGGTCAGCAGATCATCGCGTGAAGTCAAATCGCGGTAGTCGTGCGCGCCCGAGGAAGAATATTTATTTTCGACCGGATGCTCGGGATCGGAGACGAATGTAGCGGAGCCGTGGTCTTCGCTGGGTGCCGCAGTGGTCAGGCTTCCGGTGCTGACGGTATCCTTGGGAGCTTGGAGATAATAGTCGGTGGAGTGGGCGGCGGGCGGCCAGGTACTGCTCTCAAGCCATTGGTCGCGGCCCATGACGAAATAGCGGACTGCGGGCTCTTTTTCGACGCCATTGTCGACGTCTTTCAAATAATGATCCATCCAGCGGAGGACAATCTCGTCGTAATCGATAGCGGCGGAGGCTGCGAAGTGGCGTTCGCCCGCCTTGGCTCTTTGCGTGGAATCGACGCCATGCACCCAGGGACCAAGCAGGAGGTGCGTGCGCTTATCGGGGGCATCGCGGCGCGACTTGAGCAAGCCGAGAAAATTTGTGGTGGCGCCTTCGGGGCCGTAGTTGTCGTCGTACCAGCCGGAAAGATTGAGTACCGCGGCGTGGACATTGGCGTATTTGTCGCGAAGCTCGGACCAATTCCACCACTGGTCATCCGGTGCGTGAGTCAGCCAATCGTAATAGTAGGGCGCAATGCCGCGAAGCTCTGCAAGATGGTCGAGCGGAACTTCCGCGAGCATCTTGTTGCCGGAAGACTTCCAAGCCTGAGCGGCCTCTGAATAGGTTTTGGGGCCAGGAAGGTTGTGCTTGGCGCGGACATCCGGAGCGATGTTGTCCCAAATCCATTCGATCCAGGAGAGGTCCCAAGCACCGCCGGCATAAAAGAAATTTTTGGGCGTAGAGAAGGTCATGGCCGGGACCATAGCCTTCAAATGCGGGGGATTTTCGACGGCGGCCAACCATTGCACCGCACCGGGATAGGAGAGGCCGAAGGTTCCAATGTTCCCGTTCGACCACGGCTGCCGCGCGGTCCATTCGATGGTGTCGAAACCGTCGCGGCCCTCGCTTTCGTAGGGGCGAAATTCGCCAGCGGAGTCGTAACGGCCGCGAACGTCCTGTATTAACACCGCGTAGCCACGTTCGACGGCGCGCCGAAACGTGGTGTATTCCGTTTGGGCGGACTTACGTCCGTAGGGCGTGCGGTAGACGAGGACAGGAAATTTTCCGTCCTGCGCCGGACGCAGAAGATCGGCGCGCAGCGTGACGCCGTCGCGCATGGGCACATCAACTGTTTCCTTTACTGGCAGTTGATGTTGGTCTTGTGCGGGGCCGGCTGCGACTGAATGGCAAGAGAAGGCTGCGAGAAGGGCGGTTAAAAATGCGCCGTATACGAGTAATTTTAGTCTCATCGCGGCGTAAGGCTAGCATTTCGGCAGACAGGTCACAAGGCGACTAGCTGTGAACGTAACTTCGTGGAGCTTACGACGGCTGCAGACTCGCGGGTTCGAGGCGCGGGGCCAGCAGCTGAATGATGGCGAGCGCGGCGATGTAGGCTAGGCCGGCGAAAATGAAGAGCGGCAGGTAGGAGTGGGTTAGTTGAACGACGTAGCCGGTGGTGATCTGGATGAGCACGCCGCCTATGGCTCCGGCGGTGGCGCCGATGCCGACGACGCGGCCTACGGCGCTGCGCGGGAACATGTCGGAGACCAAGGTAAATAAATTTGCGGACCAGCCCTGGTGCGCGGAAGTGGCCAGGCTGATGAGCGCGACGACCAGCCAGAGATTGGTGGAGAACGGAGCGTAGAGCACCGGCAGCATGCAGAGTGCGCACAGGAGCATGGCGATTTTGCGGCCGAAGTTGACGGTAGCGCCGCGCTGAATGAGAGCGGAGGAAAGCCAGCCGCCGCCGATGCTACCGATGCTGGCGGCGTTGTAGACGATCAAGGTGGGCGCGACCACTTGGAGCAACGAGAGTCCGAATTTTTCCTGCAAGTATTTTGGCAACCAGAAAAGATAAAACCACCAGACGGGATCGGAGAGAAATTTTCCGAAGGCGAAGGCCCAAGTCTGCCGGCACGGAAGCAAGGCGCTCCAGGGGACATCGCTTATGGGATCTGGCGGGTCACTTTGGATGTAAGCGAGTTCCGCGGCGGAGATGCGCGGATGATTTTCCGGGTGGCGATAGAAAAGCAGCCAGAAGACGAGCCAGATGAAGCCGAGTGCGCCGGTGGCGACGAAGGCCATTTGCCAGCCGAAGCGTATGGCCAGCCAGGGTACGGTGAGAGGAGCGACGACCGCGCCGATATTGGTTCCGGCGTTAAAAATTCCAGCGGCGAGGGCGCGCTCTTTTTTGGGAAACCATTCGGCGACGGTTTTGATGCAGGCGGGAAAATTCGCGGCTTCGCCGAGGCCGAGGAAAGCGCGAGCGACACCGAAAGAAAAAGCGGTGGTAGCGGCGGCATGAGCGATGGCGGCGAGACTCCAGACCGAGACGGCGATGGAGTAACCTTTGCGCGTGCCGAGACGATCCATCAAATATCCGCCGCCGAGGAGACCGAGGCCGTAGGTGGCCTGAAACACGCCGGTGATGTAGCCATACTGTATACTCGTCCAGCCGATGCTGGTTTCGAGGGTTTTGGCGAGCATACTGAGGACCTGGCGGTCGAGATAGTTGATGGTGGTAGCGAAAAAAAGCAGGGCGCAGATGGTCCAACGCACGTGCGATGTGGCGGGCCGTGGGGAGAACGTCGTGGAGTTCACGAGAGCGTCTGAGGAATATAGGCGGAACGATGGGGATGCGCAAGGTTGCCCGTCGTGACGCGAGGCGGG
>DATCOK010000253.1:0-2327 GCA_036564765.1 Candidatus Acidiferrum sp.
CATCTGGATCCTGCCGTTTTATCCTTCTCCGCTACGCGACGACGGGTACGACATCGCGGATTACACGACGGTGCACCCGAGTTACGGCACGCTGGAAGATTTCAAGACGTTTCTGACCGCGGCGCACAACCGCGGGCTGCGGGTGATCATTGAAATGGTGATGAATCACACCTCGGACCAGCACCCGTGGTTTCAGGAAGCGCGCAGTTCGCTCGACAATCCGAAGCGGGATTGGTACGTGTGGAGCGACACGGACACCAAGTACAAGGGCGTGCGGATTATTTTTCTGGACACGGAGTTGTCCAACTGGACGTACGATCCGATTTCAAAACAGTATTACTGGCACCGGTTTTTCAACCACCAGCCGGATTTGAATTTTGATAATCCAGCGGTGCTGGAAGCGATGTGGGACGTGATGTGCTTCTGGCTGGACCTGGGTGTGGACGCGTTTCGACTGGACGCGGTGCCGTACCTGGTGGAGCGCGAGGGAACGTCCTGCGAAAATTTGCCGGAGACGCACGCGGTTATCAAGGAAGTGCGGAGGCGGCTGGATAAATTTTATCCGGGGAAGATGCTGCTGGCGGAAGCGAATCAATGGCCGGCGGATGTGCGCGCGTATTTCGGGGACGGCGAAGGCGACGAGTTTCACACCGCGTTTCATTTTCCGCTGATGCCGCGGATGTTCATGGCGGTGAAGCTGGAGGACCGCAAACCAATCATCGAGATTCTGGACCAGACGCCACCGATCCCAGAGAAGTGCCAGTGGTGCATTTTCTTGCGGAACCACGATGAGCTGACGCTGGAAATGGTTACGGACATCGAGCGCGACTACATGTACGACGAGTACGCCACGGACAAGACCATGCGGATCAACCTGGGGATCCGGCGGCGGCTGGCACCGATGATGGAGAATGACCGGCGGCGGATTGAATTGCTGAATGGATTGCTGATGTCCATGCCGGGGACGCCGATTGTGTATTACGGCGACGAAATCGGGATGGGCGACAATATTTATCTGGGCGACCGCAACGGAGTGCGCACGCCGATGCAGTGGAATGGCGGGAGCAACGCGGGCTTTTCGTTTGCCGATCCGGAGCGCCTGTATTCGCCGCTGATTTCGAACTCGGTATATGGCTATCAAGTCGTGAACGTGGATTCGCAGCGGAGATTCGGGCACTCGCTGCTGTCGTGGATGAAAGCGCTGATCAAGACGCGCAATTCGTACCGAGCGTTCAGCCGCGGGACGATTGAATTTTTGCGGCCGTCGAATCACCGGGTGCTGGCGTATGTCCGGGAGCTAGGCAACGAAAAGATTCTGGTGGTGAACAATCTGTCGGCTTCGGCCCAGGCGGTGGAATTGGATGTGCAGAGGTATAAAGGTTACATTCCGATCGAAATGTTCGGGCGCAACCTGTTTCCGAGATTTGGCGATCTTCCGTACCTGTTGACGCTGGGACCTTACCAGTTTTACTGGTTCCGGCTGCGGCGCATTTGACGGCGGCAGTTTAGCTGCGCATTATTCCACTTTGCTTTGTATGATATGCGCGCCCGGTTGAAAGTGAGTGTTGAAGTCTTTGGCTGACGAAACCTTCCTGTCTGACGATCTTCTTCGTCAATTAATGAGCGTCGGCGAGGTGGATCTCCTCGTGGGCATCCTCTCGCACAGCAGTGCCGGAACGATGCGGCGCGCGGCGCAATCGGTCGAACATAGCTTGCAACAGCATTTCGTGCGGCAGCGCGTGGCGATTATCAGCGTGGACGGCGGCGCGGTGGAGGACGGGGATGCCGCGACGCCTGCGAGTAACGGCCAGGGAAGTGCGCTGGCCAAGGGCTTGAACTCGTTGCGCACGATTCACCGGATCACCGCGGGTTTTAATACGGTGCCGTCGGCGGGCTTGGCGCTGCGTACGATTCTGTCATCCGCGGATTTGCTGCGGGCGCAAGCGTGCGCGGTGGTTTCGCCGATTACTTCGACGACGTCGCCGGATTGGGTGGTGGATCTGCTGCGGCCGGCGTTCCGCGACAGCTTTGATTTTGTGGCGCCGATGTATTCACGGCACAAATTCCACGGATTGCTGGTGCGCAATCTGTTGTATCCGATGACGCGGGCGCTTTTCGGAAGACGCATTCGCGAGTTGTATTCCGACGAGTGGGGATTTTCTAGCAAGCTGGGCGCATTTTGTTTGAACCAGGACGTGTGGCACGAGGAGCCAGTGCGGGCGCGGCCGGAAGCGTGGATGGGAGTTGCGGCGCTGACATCGGATTTCCGCTGCTGCCAGGTTTTTCTAGGGGAGAAGCCGCAGCCGCCAGCGGGCACGGGGCTGGAC
>DATCOK010000254.1:0-6720 GCA_036564765.1 Candidatus Acidiferrum sp.
GGTCCGCACCCTCGATGTCCCGCTCACACTCGATCGCTTGTCTTCGCAGGTGATCGTCACCGCCCAGGCCGAGCCCGCGCCGCTGCAACAAACTTCCGCGCCGGCAAGCGTCATAACCCGCGAAGAAATCGACGCTCGGCAAGCGGTGTTCTTGCCTGACGTCTTGCTCTATTCGCCGGGCGTCGCCCTCGCCCGAACCGGAGCGGAAGGCGGAACGACTTCCATTTTCCTGAATGGTGGAAATTCCAACTTCACCAAAGTTCTGATTGATGGCGCCACCATTAATCCGCCGGGCGGAGCAGTCGATTTTTCCAGTCTAGCGCTCGACAACATCGACAAAGTCGAAATCGTGCGCGGCGCTGAAAGCGCCATCTACGGCACCGACGCCGTCTCCGGGGTGATTCAGCTCTTCACTCACCGCGGCGATACGCATACCCCGCAAGCGAGTATGTTCGCCGAGGGCGGTGGCTTCTCCTCAGTGCGCGGCGGCGGCCAGCTGAGCGGGCTGCTCGGAGCTTTTGACTATTCTGCCGCGGCTTCGTACTTCACGACCGACGGCCAGGCGCCGAACGATGCGTTCATCAATCGAACCCTGTCCGGAAACTTCGGCTATCGATTCAGTAAAATGAATGAGGTCCGCCTCACGGTGCGTAACAACACCAGCAACGCCGGCATTCCCGGCCAAACTCTTTTTGAACCGCCGAATCTCGACCAGTTCTACGACCAGAAAATATTCGGCGCCGACGCCCGCTGGACTTTTTCCACCGGCAAGCATTGGCGGCACGAAATCAGCGGCGGCGAATCTTATACCCGCCAGCACAACGACGATCCCGTCCAGAGTTTTTACGCCACCGATCCCAACGCCTTTTGTCCGCAAGCGAATCCCGTCGCCGTAGCCACCGCGGAATTCTGCGACTTCACCAACGAGAGCCGCTTCCAGTACAACCGGGCGAATCTCGTGGCACAAACCAGCTACATCCTCACGAATTTCGCCGCCACCGCCGGCTACCAATACGAAGTGGAAAACGCCGCGCTATCCACCGTGAATGTAAATCACGCACGGCGAAATAATCAGGGCGGCTATCTCGATTTCCGTTACCGACCGCTGCGTCGCATCTCTTTAAACTTTGGGGCGCGTGCCGAAGCAAATGCTAATTTTGGCACTCGAGTGGTTCCGCGCATCGGCGGTTCCGTAGTTTTGCGCTACGGAACCGGAACCGTTGGTGACACGCTGCTGCGCGCCTTCTACGGGCAGGGCATCAAGGAGCCGCGCTTCGATCAGATCCTCGGAGATAATTTCGGCGACTTCGGCAACCCCTCGCTGAGACCGGAATCCAGCAAGAACTGGAGCGCCGGCGTGGAACAGAAGCTGCTGCGCGACCGCGTGCGTCTAACGGCCGAATATTTTTACAGCAGCTTCTACAACATCGTCAGCTTTGCCTTCTGCTCCCCGGATCCCACCGATCCGGCTTTCAACAGTTGCAACGTGAGCATCCCCGGCGCTCCGTCGAGTTTTGGTTTTTTCTTCAACACCGACCGCGCTCTGGCGCGCGGCGTCAACGTCGCCGCCGAAACCAGCTTCACGCGCTGGCTAAATCTCGCTGGAAATTACACCCATGAGGACACTCGCGTGCTGCAGGCTCCCAACGCTTTCGATCCCTCCGAGTTACCCGGCAACCATCTGATCCGCCGTCCGGTGAATTTCGGCTCCCTCACGCTCAATGGAAATTACCGCCGCTTCGGGTTGACTCTCGGCGGTTACTTTACAGGCGTTCGAACCGATTCGGATTTTCTTGGGCTGGGCTTGACCAGCAATCCGGGTTACGCCCGCTTCGATGTCGCGGCGCATTACAACTTCGCGCGCCGCGTTTCTCTTTACGCTCGCGCGCAGAATCTTTTCGACAAGCAATATCAGGACGCCCTGGGCTATCCGGCCTTGGGCCGCGACTACCGCGTCGGATTGAAATATCAATTCGGCGGGAGAAACTGATGAGCAGCCCCGAACCAGTTTTATTTTGTTGGAGCGGCGGCAAAGACAGCGCCATGGCCCTGCACGTCTTGTTGCAGGACCCGTCAGTGCGGGTCGCCGCACTGCTCAGCACCGTTACCGAAGGCTACGAACGCGTCAGCATGCACGGGGTGCGGCGCGAATTGTTGCAGCAGCAGGCGCAGAGCATCGGCCTGCCGCTGTACGAGGTGTTCATACCGCCGGAATGCATCAACGCCACCTACGAGGCGCGTATGGAGCAGGCGCTGCGCACCCATTACGAACAGGGCATTCGCAAGGTAGCCTTCGGGGATATTTTTCTCGAGGATTTGCGGATCTACCGAGAGAAGAATCTCGCGCGGATCGGAATGACCGCACTGTTTCCCATCTGGAAACGCGATACCCGCGCGCTCATTCGTTCGTTCCATATTTACCAGTTCCGGTCGGTGGCCGTGTGCGTCGATTCCAAGGTGCTGGACCGCAGCTTTGCGGGGCGTGAACTTGATCCGTCATTTTTCGAGGACCTGCCTGCGGGCGTCGACTGGTGTGGCGAGAACGGCGAATTCCATACATTTGTATTCGATGGGCCGATTTTCAATAAGCCGGTGAAGATTCGTACCGGCGAATGTGTGCAACGGGATTCCTTTGTCTTTTGTGATTTATTGCCGGAAAAGGAGGGACAGAAATATGAAACCGCAAGCTCCCGAACGTGACGCGCAGATCCTTCGCGCGGGATTGATCGCAGCCATGATTTTATTTGCAGCGGTACTTCGCGTGGTGCCGCATCCGTGGAACTTCACCCCGGTAGGGGCCATGGCGCTTTTCTCTGGTGCGGTAGTCCGGAACCGTGTGTCGGCGTTCCTGCTTCCCCTGCTGGCGTTATTTGCGGGAGACCTTTTCCTGGGTTTCCATGTTTTGATGCCCGTGATTTATGCGAGCTTTCTAATAAATATTGTGATCGGCCTGGGCTTGCTCGAAAGCCGGACGGTCGCCCGGCTCGGCGGCGCGGTGTTACTCGGGGCGATACAGTTCTTCCTGATCAGTAATCTCGGTGTCTGGTGGTTTCTCAACTCCTACCCCAGAACCGCGCCCGGCCTCCTGGCTTGTTACGAGGCGGCGGTGCCGTTCTTCTGGAACACCCTCGCGGGCGATGCGCTCTTCGCGGGTCTTTTATTCGGCGCGCTTTATCTCGCCGAACGCGCCTATCCGGCCATGCGGTCGAGCGAGTGCCGAATTTCCTAAGCGCATGCTAAACGCCGGCCGGGCCCGAAGCCTTCTACGCCCTGATGCTATAATCTTCGCTTCGCCATGAGCAAAACCGCACCGGAATCGCCCGCGCTCGCGCCGGAAGTGTTGGCTAAGTACGAGCCGGTCATCGGCCTGGAAGTCCACGTCCAGCTGCTGACTAAAACCAAGATTTTCTGCGGCTGTGCCAACCGCTTCGGCGATGCCCCGAATTCGAACGTCTGCCCGGTGTGCCTCGGATTGCCGGGAACTCTGCCGGTTTTGAACCGCCGCGCCGTCGAAATGGCCATGCGCGCTTCGCTGGCCATCCACTGTGCCGTGCACGAGCACTCGCGCTTCGCCCGCAAAAATTATTTTTACCCCGATCTACCCAAGGGTTACCAGATTTCGCAGTACGAACTGCCGCTGGCCACCGCCGGCTGGATCGAAATAGATCACGCCGGCGCGAGAAAACGGATCGGCGTCACCCGGCTGCATCTCGAAGAAGATGCGGCAAAAAATCTCCACGAAGGTTTCGCGGAATCCGCCACCAAGGCCTACATCGACTACAACCGCTGCGGCACCCCACTCAGCGAAATCGTCTCCGAGCCGGACATGCGCACGCCGGCGGAGGCTTACGCCTACCTCACCACCCTCCGGCAAATCCTGCTGTACACCGGCGTGAGCGACTGCAACATGGAAGAAGGCTCGCTACGCTGCGACGCCAACGTGAGCGTTCGCCTGCGCGGCACTGAAGCCTTCGGCACAAAAGTAGAAGTAAAAAACCTCAACTCCTTCCGCTACCTGCAAAAGGCTCTGGAGTTTGAAATCGAGCGGCACATCGGGGTGATCGAGAGCGGCGGAAAAATTACTCAGGAAACCCGTCTCTGGAATCAGGCTGAAGGGCGCACGGTGTCGATGCGCTCCAAAGAAAAAGCCCACGACTACCGCTACTTTCCTGAGCCGGACCTGTTGCCAGTGCACGTTAGCGCGGAATGGCGAGAAGAAGTACGGCACAGCTTGCCGGAATTGCCTGAAGCGAAGCGCGCTCGTTTGATCAGCCAATACAGCATCACGCCCTACGACGCCGAAGTTCTGGCCACCGACGCGGAGTTGGCAAATTATTTCGAAGCCGCGACCAAGGGCGGCGCATCCGGAAAAAATACCGCAAACTGGATGCAGACGGAACTGCTTCGCCGCCTGAACGATTCGGGCAAAGCCATCGGCGAAAGCCCTGTTTCCGCCGCGGCCCTAGGCGAACTGGTGAAACTGGTCGAAAGCGGCGGCATCACCGGAGCCATCGGCAAGAAAGTATTCGCCTCCATGTTCGAAACGGGACGCGGCGCAGCGGACATCGTCGCCGCGGAAGGTTTAGCTCAGACCGTGGACGTGAGCGCCATCGAGCAGGCCGCGCGCGAAGTCATCGAGAAACATCCCGACAACGTGGCCAAGTTCAAGAGTGGGAACGAAGGCGTCTTTAAATTTTTTGTGGGTCAGGTGATGAAAGCCACCCGCGGGCAAGCCAATCCCCAAGCGGTGAACGATATAGTGCGTAAATTATTGTTGGCCTGAATTGTCTTGCAGGAATGTAAATGACTACGAACTCTTTCCGAACGTTCGCTGCTCGGCCCACCAATTAGAAAAGATTGAAACTACTCCGAAGATTTGTCGGGCTTTCCAACCAGACGCGCACGCGCTGTGCGAGCTTCCGGGTGCTTGGGTGTCCAATCTTCCGGCGGAAACGCTACGCGCCAGAACGTTGGGCGCGGCTCGGAAAACTCCAACCCCACCTCAGCCTTGCCCTCGCGCACCGGCCCAAGAAACACCACATGGCATTCCTGCTCTTCTTCCGTAAGCTTGTGCTTCATTTTTACCGTGGCTCCGCTGGTGATGCGCGTCTTCAATCCGATCAGCGCCCCGTGCGCATTGATCGCCAGCGTTTCGGTTTCTTCTTCGAACGCTTTGTGCTGCGAATCAGTGCCGCGAATGCGCACGCCCACTTGCATCAGGACGCGTTGGCTGCGACGCCGCACAGCCGGATTCGTAGGAACTGAGCTGATGACTTGACTCATGACTGCCTCACTTGATTCCACTATACGCGGTGCCGGAAGGCTGTCGAGCAGGTTCAGTTTGGATTGTTTCAAAATGATACAGAGGGACGAACGGGCAGGTGCAATCTCAGCGGTTTGACGTGACTTTCTTCGATTAAATGCGGACGCTTAGGTGTGCTTGGGAGCCGGTGGGGACGCATGCGCGCCATTTCCGCGCTGCTCCATGGGCACGTAGTGCCGCGTATCGTACCCAAGATAAATCTGCCGCGGCCGCGCGATTTTCTGTTCCGGATCGAGCAGCATCTCTTCCCATTGTGCGATCCATCCGGAGGTGCGCGGAATCGCGAAGAGCACCGGGAACATGGTCATCGGAAAGCCCATGGATTGGTAAATAAGGCCGGTGTAGAAGTCCACATTGGGATACAGCTTGCGCTTCACGAAGTAATCATCTTCCAGTGCGATCCGTTCACACTCGAGTGCAATCTCCAGCAGCGGGTTCTTGCCCATCAGGTCGAACACTTCATACGCCACGCGCTTGATGATGCGCGCGCGCGGATCGTAATTCTTATAAACGCGGTGCCCGAAGCCCATCAGCTTCACTTCGCCGGCCTTCACCCGCTTGATGAAGTCCGGAACCTTCTGAATCGAACCGATCTCCATGAGCATACGCAATACTTCTTCGTTGGCGCCGCCGTGCAGCGGTCCATACAGCGCAGCGATTGCCGCTGCGGTCGCCGAATACGGGTCCACATGCGAGCTGCCCACTCCGCGAATCGTATTGGCCGAGCAGTTCTGCTCGTGGTCGGCGTGCAGGATAAACAAAATGTCCAGCGCGCGCTCCAGCGTGGGATTCGGCCGGTAGCGCGTCTCCGTGGTGCGAAACAGCATGTTCAGAAAATTTCCCGGATAACTCAGGTCGTTATCGGGATACACAAACGGCATCCCCAGCGAATGGCGGTAGGAAAATGCAGCGATAGTGGGCATCTTGCCGACCAGCCGGTAGGTCTGCTTCTTGCGCGATTCGGGATTAAAGATGTCCTTGGCGTCGTGATAGTAGGTGGAGAGCGCGGCGATTGTGGAGATCAGCATGCCCATCGGATGGGCGTCGTAGTGAAAGCCGTCCAGAAATTTTTTGATGCTCTCGTGAATAAAGGTGTGATGCGTGACGTGGTAGGTCCAGTCCTTCAGTTGCGCTTCGTCGGGCAGTTCGCCGTTCAGCAGCAGGTACGCGGTTTCCAGATAGGTGCTTTTTTCCGCGAGGTCTTCAATGGGATAGCCGCGATAGCGCAAAATTCCCGTGTCGCCGTCGATGAAGGTCACTTTGCTGATGCACGACGCGGTGTTGTTGAACGCCGGGTCGTAGCTCATCATGCCGAAATCCTTGGCGTCCACCTTGATCTGCCGCAGATCGGCCGCGCGAATGGCGTCGTTGACGATGGGCAGCTCGTAGCTCTTGCC
>DATCOK010000255.1:0-6561 GCA_036564765.1 Candidatus Acidiferrum sp.
TGGCGACTTGCAGCAGAGCAGTGCGCAGAGGAACAGACACGGCACCAAGCAAGATGGCCAACATCAGGACGCGCCAACGAAGTTGTCCACCATTACGCAACCATCCAGAAAGCTTTCCATTTTTGAGCTGTTCAGCAAACCATTCGTGACTTCGCGAGGTTTGCATCTGCTCGCGGATATCCGGCGAATTCATGCCGACAAGCAAGAATACCGCGAAGGCGCTCGCGACGATGGCAACCAGGTTGGTCAAGAACAGCAGGCTGGCGCCGCTCATGATGCGAGTGTTTACGCCGCTGCCGAGGCCAAATCCGATGGTGCATAGGGGGGGCATGAGCGCGACGGCAATGGCAACGCCAGGGAGCGTGGTGACACCGTCGCCTCCGCCGGCACGACAAACGGCCACGGAGCCAGCCAGCCCGGAGAACAGCGCGATGCCCAGGTCGAGCAAGTTCGGGTTGGTGCGCGCGAGAATTTCGCTCGTGGGGGAATGAAAGGGCAAAAGCCAAACGATAAAGGCGGACAGCGCAATAGCCAAGGCCAAGCTAAGACAAAGGTTGGCTAACGCTTTGATCGCCAGATAAAGATCGCCGGCTGCCAAGGCGAGTCCGGTGGCCATGATGGGACCCATGAGGGGAGAGATGAGCATGGCCCCGATGATGACGGCGGGACTATTCAGAACCAGGCCGAAGGCCGCGATGCCTGCGGAGAAAATAATTTCCAGCCAATAGTTGAGGCTGGAGATTTCGGCGGTGGCGTAAACCCGGGCGTAAACCCTAGGTTTACTGTGCGGGTCAATTTTCAGCCAACGATCGAAAAAAAATCGATCCAGGGTGGCGTTGCCGAGCTGCTGCGCCATGATCCTTAGTCCCCTCCCTCCGGAAATATTAGAAACGAGCGCGGCGAACACGATTATCTGACAGGTCTGGCAGTCACCAGAAGAAAATCTAACGGCAATCGTGCGGTTGAGAGTGTCGCACAAGTTTCGTGCAGACGACTAGGTCACGATTAACATGTGCCCGTCTGTTTTGGAAATGCTGCAGAGCGCACCGCTAGAAAAGTTTGACGGCGAGGTCGGTGGGTTGTGGGCCGACGCTGATCATGGTGACCAGATAGTTGGTGCGGACGCGGATTACGGCGATGTCGCCGGAGTCCCGATTGGCGGCGAGGAGTAGATTTTCTTGCGGGTCGAGACGGAGAGCGCCGGGGGATTGCCCGGCGGGAACGGGGAAGCCTTTGCCGGGATCGCGGTCGAGTCGGCGGTTGACAATGTCGACGGGGATGATGCGATTGGCGGCGGAGTCGCTGACGTACATGAGGCTGGCGTCGGCGCTGAGAATGGCGCGGGTGGGCGCGGAGCCGAGGACCATGTATTCGCCGACTTCGTGAGTGGCGGTGTTGATGACTTGCAGGCCGTGAGCTTCCGGAGAGATCAGATAGAGTTCGCCGCCGTCGGGCTTGAGAAGCATTTGGGTTGGGCGGCCGGCCAGTTCGAGATGGGTGAGGAGGACGGCGCGATTTAGATCGATGACGGAGATGCGCGATTCGGCGGCGCTGCGGATGAAGGCGGTGGAACTGTCGGCCATAACGGCAATGTCTTCTGGGCGGTCGACGACGCGGATGGAGGCGCGTTGCGCGAGAGTGGCGGCGTCGTGGATGGAGATGGTGTTGTCGCCGCGATTGGCGACGAGGATGGTTTTGTTGTCGGGAGTGGCGCGGGCGAGGACCGGTTCATTGCCGGTTTTTGCGGAGCCGAGGATGGCGCGGGTGCGGCAGTCGATAGCGTAGAGAGTGTTGTTCCCGGAGGCGGTGACGTAGGCGCGCGCGCCATCAGGAGAAAAATCGAGTGCGTATGGTTGCGGGCCGACGGGGATGCGCGCGGTAATCTGGTTGGTGCGGGCGTCGAAGACCCAAACGAAGCCGTCGGCGGTGCTGACGCCCCAGATTTCGGCGCGGGTGGGATGTTCGCGGAGGCCGGAGAGTTTTGGGCCGATGGCGATGTGCGAGGTGGCGCGAAGCTTTACGAGATCGACGACGGTGAGATTGCCGTCGGCGGTGGCGATGTAAGCATTGAGGCGGAGGCCGGGTCGGAGAAAGGAAGGGCGGTGTTCGAGAAAGAGAAGGAGGAGGGCGGCGAAGAAGAGGATGGGGAGGAGAGTCAGGACGCGGTGGTTGCGGAGGCTCATGGGATGGTGGGGAGGGAGCGATTGAGTGCGGCGCTCAGTCGATTGTCTCTGGCGGACAGATCGAAGAGGGATTCCTCGACTGCGGAGCGCGGCTCGTTTGAGGAACGAACGAGCAAGAAAAAGCCGCACTGCTCCGCTCGGAATGACTGTTTTTCGCCGCTGGGCACAATTGTTTGGAAGGACGTCGAGACAGGCAAAGACACTGCGGTGGGGGAATGAGCGTCGAGGACGCGTCCGGTCAAATGCGGAAAAATCGGGTTGTGACGAAGACTGCGACCGAGAGGCATTTAGTTGATGGTGCGGTGGAGGACGGCGGCGATCTGGGTTACTTCGTTGACGAGTTCGGCTAGTTCGGAGGGGAGGATGGATTGCATGCCGTCGGAAAGGGCTTGATCGGGGGCGTGGTGGACTTCGATGAGCAGGCCGTCGGCACCGACGGCGGCAGCGGCGCGGGAGAGCGGTAGAACTTTGTGGCGCTTGCCGGTGCCGTGGCTGGGGTCGACCAGGATTGGGAGATGGCTGCGTTTTTTTACTGCAGGCACGATGGTGAGGTCGAGAGTGTTGCGGGAATGGTCGGCGAAGGTGCGCACGCCGCGTTCGCAGAGAAGCACGTTGTAATTGCCTTCGCTCAAGACGTATTCGGCAGCCATCAGAAATTCGTCCAGCGTGGCGGACATCCCGCGTTTGAGGAGGACGGGTTTTTTAGCGCGGCCGGCGCGTTTGAGGAGTGAAAAATTTTGCATATTGCGGGCGCCGATCTGGATGACGTCGGCGTATTCCTCGACGAGGTCGAGACTTTCGTTGTCGATGGCTTCGGTGACGATGCCGAGGCCGAATTGTTTGCGGACTTGCGCGAGGATTTTGAGCCCTTCTTCGGCGAGACCCTGAAAGCTGTACGGGGAAGTGCGGGGCTTATAGGCGCCGCCGCGAAAAAGCTTTACGCCGGCTTTTTTTACGCCTTCCGCGGTACGGAAGCATTGCTCCTCGGTTTCGACGGCGCAAGGGCCACCGACCAGGCCGACATGAGTGCCGCCGAAAAGCACGTCGCCGCTGGGTGTGGGGATGCGGAGCACGGAGTCTTCTTCCTTGGCGTCGCGGCTGACCAGTTTGTAGGGCTTGCTGACGGGGATGCACTCGATGACGCCGGGGAGGGACTCGAGGACGCCGAGATCGAGCGCGCCTTTGTTGCCGGTGATGCCGATAGCGGTGCGGAGGGCGCCGGGGATGGGGTGAGCTTTGAGACCGAGCGATTCGATGCGTTCGCAGACGGCGCGAATTTGTTGCTCGGTGGCGTGGGATTGCATGACGACTAGCATGTGTGAGGTGCAGTGTAACTGGTGGGCGACGGGTGGGGCAAATAGTGGGAGGGCAGTCGAAGGTGGGAGTTTTCTGTCTTTTAATTTTCTAATGGAGAAAAAATGGGCTGTTCTTTTTAAAGTGGGTGAAAAAAAACGGGCAGCCTAGTTGGCTGCCCGTTTTACATTTCAGATGAGTTGAGAGGTTGAAAAGCTTAATCGAACTTTTCGGTGAGGACGGGGAACTGCAGTTTGGCTTTGGCCAGGGACTTGACGACGATGGCTTCGGCGCTTTCCGGGGAAGTGTTGCGGGCGGTGGCCATTTCGCTGACGAGCAAATACTTGGCGCGCTCGAGCATTTTCTTTTCGCGGAAGGAGAGGGGTTTGCTGCAACTGAGAGAGACGAGGCTTTTGAGGACGACGGCGACTTCGAGGAGGGCCCCGGTGCGCATGCGCT
The DNA here is from genome assembly GCA_036564765.1 of Candidatus Acidiferrum sp. Taxonomy (GTDB): domain Bacteria; phylum Acidobacteriota; class Terriglobia; order Acidiferrales; family UBA7541; genus Acidiferrum. The sequence continues at coordinate 3,936 of DATCOK010000255.1, forward strand.
CGGAGTTTTCCTTGAAGCGGTGCTTCCAGTCGTGATGGGAATTGAGCTTACCCTTTTCCAGGAAGCCGAGGACTTTAATGCTCTCGTTAGACCGGATGACGGAACGCAAACCGACGCTCATGGCATTGGACTGCGGAACCATGACGCGTAAGCCGCTGGAAATAATGCGAATCATGAAGTAGCGCTCAGTTCTGCCGTTCAGAACGCCGTAACTGATTTGCTCGACTAAGCCAACGCCGTGGTTTGGGTAAACGACCTTGTCGCCGATTTTGTATTCCATGGATACGGTAGCCCCCCTCCGAGGTACAGGAAAGACTGTACGCTTATGTGTCGAAGGAGTCAAGATATATCCCTTGGAATGAGGAGGTTAGGGAAAGATGGTTACCAATATGGCACTCGAATTGCTTGGCGGGCCGGCCCGAGTTTTGGGGCGCTGATGGAAGGTGGTGGTTTGGCGGATTAACGCCCGGCTGCGGGTCTATGGTACAAATCGTCTGTATATGCTTGTACTGGCGATAGATACGTGCGAGGCGCGGGGCAGCGTTGCGGCGCTGGTGGACGGAGTGGCGCGCGAAACAGTGGTGCATGATGCTGCAGAGGAATACTCATGGTGGCTGCTGCCGGCGGTTGAGAGGGCGCTGGGGGCGGTATTTAAATCAATTGAGGAGGTCGACCTGTACGCGGTTGCGACGGGGCCGGGGTCTTTTACCGGGGTGCGGATTGGATTGACTACGGTTAAGGCCTGTGCCGAGGTGTTTGGGAAGCCGATTGCGGCGATGTCGCGACTGGAAGTCGTGGCTAGGGAAGCGCGTTCGAATGAGGGTGTGGTGGCCGCAGTGATCGATGGAGGGCGCGGACAAGTGTTTGGCGCGCTACATCGGCGGAATGGTGGGCGGATCACGAACGTGCTGGAAGAGATGATTCTGCCGGTTGAGGAGTTTGTAGCACTGGTGGGGCAAACGGCGGGTGGCGAACTGGTTGGTTGGGTTTCCACGGATCCACAATTGCTGGAAGCGTCGGAAGCGTGGAAAGTTCGGGGCGAGCACGTTCTGGGCGTGACGAGCATTTTGGCCCCGCTGATCGGGAAGCTTGGGATGGAGCAGGCGAGTCGAGGGGAGGTGGTGGATGCGTTGCAGTTGGACGCGAATTACGTGCGGCGTTCGTACGTGGAGGTTTTTAGTAAAGGCGCGCCGGGAGGTTCGCGCACGTGAGCGTGAGCGATCCGGCAGGCAACATTCCTATCCGAGGATCTCGGGCGGGCGATGCACGGGCGATCGAAGAGATCGTGAGGAAGTCGCCGGAGGCGGCGCAGTGGGACACTGCGAATTATGGACGAACAAGTTCCGCGGGACAGGCGATTTTGGTTGCGGAGTGCGGTGGCGTGGTTTGCGGGTTTGTGGTTTTTCGGGTGGCGGGCGGGGAGTGCGAGATTTTGAATCTAGCGGTTGACCCGGCGGAACGCAGGCGCGGCATTGCGACTTCACTACTGCAGGGTGCCTTGGCGCAAGCGCGAGAAAATAAAGCGGAAGCGGTGTTTCTGGAAGTGCGGGAATCGAATGTGGCGGCGATCTCGTTTTACAGGAAACTGGGATTTACGAAAATTGGGGAACGGGCGCGTTACTACCGCGGTCCTACAGAGAATGCGGTATTACTGAAATTAAAACTCACAGACCAGGACTAAAGTTCCACAGGTTAGCTATTGACGTAAACGCGCGAAGTGTTATCTTCCGTTTATGTAGTTTTCTCAAAACAATTCGGACCGGCAATATTAGGAGGATGCATGGCGAGCATGGCGCGCAGCCCGCGTGACATAGTACTCGAAACAGACGCCGAGTATCAGCGTCTGGCCGAGCAACACGCGAAGTACCAAGCAGAGTTACACCGCATTTCCACCTCGAATTACCTCAGTAGCGAAGACCTCCTCGAAGAGATCAGGCTAAAAAAGTTAAAGCTCCACGTAAAAGATGAGATGGAGATGATTGCCGCGAAACTGCACGCGGGCGCTCCAGCACAGACGCAGTAAAAACGGGACCATCGCGGCGCACAATTTCGTTTGCGCAGCATAAACTGTCGTAGAATGGCCATGCAGTGCGTGGACGGTCGAGGTCTACACCGACGGCATGGTGAAAGAAGGCTATTATTTCGGGTTGCCGCTCCTCCTGGCGGGAGGCGCGGCACTTTTTTTGGGGTGGAAGTTTGCGGGGTATCTGCTGGTAGCGCTGGCGCTGTTTGTGTTTTCGTTTTTTCGAAATCCGGAGCGGTCAATACCGCAGCAGGCCGAGGCGATTGTGTCGCCGGGGGACGGGCGCGTGGTGGTGGTGCGGGACGAAGAGTATGAAGGTAAGGCGGGGAAGCGCGTCAGCATTTTTCTGGCGGTGTGGAATGTGCATGTGAACCGCGCGCCGGCGGCGGGACGGATCAGCAAGATGGAGTACCGGCCGGGGAAATTTGTGGCGGCGATGCGGGCGTCGGCTTCGGCAGAGAACGAACAGAATGTTTTTACGCTGGAGACGGATGCAGGCGAGTTGGTATTCAAGCAGATTGCAGGATTGATCGCGCGGCGGGTGGTGAGTTGGAAAAAAGCAGGTGACGTGGTGGCGCGCGGCGAACGAATTGGGCTGGTGCG
>DATCOK010000256.1:0-1979 GCA_036564765.1 Candidatus Acidiferrum sp.
GAAATTGCGCGCCGCCGTGCCGCACGTTTCGAACGACCCCAAGACCGTCGCGTACGTCAACCTCGCCGGCGACACCTTCCAGAAAAATTTCGATCAGCAGCGCGCTCTTTCGCAAATCGCCGATATCTACAACAAGCATTACTCCGACGACGAAATTCGCGGCTTGCTGAACTTCTACTCTTCGCCCCTCGGCCAGAAATTCGCCGCCGAATCGCCAAAAATCGCCAAGGAAATCGCCGCGGTGCAGGGCGCCGCAGTCTCCATCGCCACCCGCGAATCCCTCGAAGCTCTGAAGGCTCAGGATCCCGCGAACGACAAGTCCGCCACGCTCGATGCGCGCAGCAAGGCCCACGCCGCACCCGCGATTCAGGACCAGATGAAGGAAATTTCAGTGCGTCCGTAAGTTTTCGTCAACGAAACTGCCGCCGGGAATTCGCTACTTGAAGCGCTTTTTGATCTTTACGTCGATGCCAAATGTTCCGTTGTAATCGCGCAACGCCACCACCGAAATATTGCGGTTCACCGTGTACTCCACCTGAATCACCTGCTCCTGCGTGGAACTCACATTCGACACATACGTAATCGTCAGGTTGCGGGTCACCTGTTGCTCCACCGTTACGCGCGCTCCCGCGTTTTGATCCGAACCCGTCGAACCCACCGTGGCCAGCCCCGGATCCACTCGCAAGCGCGTTATCCCAAATAATTTTTGCAGGCGGTTCCCGAGTTGGCTCGATACCGCCTCGGAGAGCAGCGCCGTCGCTCCCGAACTGGCGCTCTGCGAAGTGCCGCCGCTGCGGCTCGTGCCTTCCGCGCTGGTCTGTCCCAGCGCCAGCAACGCCACAATGTCATTCGAAGGCAGCGGTGGGTCCGAGCGATACGCCAGCGCCAGTTTGCTCGACGGTCCGTTGAAATTCAGCGTGATCTCATACTGCTGAATCGTCGTCGAAGCCTCTACGTTCAAAACCGGATCCAGCCGGAATGGATTCGCAAAATTAATATCGCCGCGCGCCACCCGATAGCGGTTCCCCGCAAAGAACAATTCCCCCGACAGCAAGTGAATGTGCCCGAGCAAAATCGGATGCTCAAACGTGCCGCGCACCCGCAGGTTCGCATCCGCTTCCAATTCAGCGCCCGGCCACTCCATGCGCGCATCGGGACTCGACGCCGCTTCCACATCGAACTGCAAATTGCGCAGGAACGAAGAATTCGTCGACGGTCCGGAAATTCCTTCTTTCGAAGAAACCAGCACGCTGGCGCTTTCCAATCCTTGGATCAACGTCACGCGTTGCACCACAACTTTTCCCGACACTACGCCCGAATTTGTGGTTCCCGTAAGCCGCAGCGAACCGCCGACCAGCCAGCTCATCCCTTCCGGATACCGGATACGTACCCGGTCGGAATTCGTGCTCAGGTCGTAGCGCAGCGGCCCTTCGCCGTAATTCACGCTGCCGGAAAGTTGCAGCGTGCCCCCGCCCACTTGTGCCGTCACTTGGTTGAAAAAAAGCCGAGTTGTATCAAAAATCAAATCACCTTTCACCGCGCTCAACCCCGTCGGGAAATCCGCCGCGCGTAAGGACGCATTATCGATATGCACCCGCCCGGTGATCCGCGGGTGATCCATCGTTCCTTCCACGCCCGCATTGATTTGCGCCGCGCCCTGCACCGCCATATCCGGCAGATACGCGCTCAGCAATCGCAAATCCACGCTCCCATCGGCTCGCAAGGCCACGCCCCGCCGCCCCGTGAATTGCACCGAGCCGGCGATTTTTATGTTCGTGTCCGGGCCGCGAAATGTCGCCGGTTCGATTTCCAGACTTTCGCGCGACGAGCGGAATTTGACCGGCCCGTCATTCTCCAACTGCACATTTTCGTAGTTGAGCACCAGTCGTGAAAAATTTGCGTCCACCACGATGCCCCGGGCTTCCTGCAGCGCGCCCTTCAGCGCAATATCTCCGTCGGCATGCCCATGCCCACTGAAC
>DATCOK010000257.1:0-1694 GCA_036564765.1 Candidatus Acidiferrum sp.
GCAGAATGGTGATGGTCCACTCCGCAATCGCCCCGCGAGGCTCTTCCTCGGTTGACGGTGCGTTCGGCGCGGCCTCAGGTAGCGCAATCGGAGCGGGAAAATCCGTCGTGTTTTCAAGACTCACTAGGATTTAGTTTATCAGGAATGCATTCCGCTATTTGTGGCGCACGCACCCTCGAAAATACTCTAAGCTGGGGCCGGAAGTTGTGAATCTAAAAGGGCGCGCACATCCAGGCCCAAGCTACCGAATTGCTTGAGGAGACGTTTGAACTTACGGACCAGGGTGCGCTCGTTGGGCGGGGCTGAGCCCTTTTCTTGATATTCGACTTCTTGATGCAGGACCAGCCAGACGACCTTGGCGATGCGATGAGCCACGGCCCAAGCGGCGCCTTTGCCTTCCACGCGCGGCTTTAAGCGCGCAAACAGGCCGCCAAAGAACGTGTCTTTTGTGTGGATGGCGGCCCAGGCAATTTGACACAGCAACCGCCTGAGATAGCGGTTGCCTTTGGCCGAGCGGGCGCTATAGTTGACGCCCGCCGATTGCTGACTGCCGGGACACACCCCCACCCACGAGGCAAACTGTTCGGCGCTCGGGAAGGCAGCCGCTTTCGGCCCGATCTCGGCAACCAGTTCCTCGGCCGCATACAGATCCACACCCGGAATCTTGCTCAACCGATGGAGCGCGGCGATGTGTTCCTGCATGGCCTGGGCGAGGGTCTGGTTGAGTTCTTCAACCTGCTGCCGCAGCAGCCGCACTTGCTCCATGTGCTGGTTTAGCAGCAGCCGGTAGACCGGCTCCAGTCGCCCCGCCAAAGCTTCCTTCAACTCCGCGTCCTTCTTGCGCAGCGCGCCGCGCGCTTCCGCCGCCAGCACCTCGACATCGGTCGTTCCCTGTGCGATGTGCTCCAGCATGGCCCACCCGCTGACCCCGAACAAATCGCTCACCACCGCCGACAGTTTGATGCCGCCCTGTTCCAGCAGCCCTTCCACGTGACTGTGGATCACGCCCAGCTTCTTCTTTAACTGCACGCGCGTTCTGGTCAGCCAGCGCCAGGCCCTCTGCTCGGCTCCGGGGATGAAACTGTCTTCCAGATCCCCCGCACTCCACCGGTCCGCCAGCCGCTGCGCGTCGCGGAAATCCGACTTGCGTCCGCGCGGCGCCCGCGTTTTTAGCGGGTGCGTCAGGTGCAACCGGAAATGCGGCTCCAACCCGTACCACACCGGCCGCCAATACTGCGCCGTCGATTCCATCACCACTTCCCCGACGCCTTGCGCCCGCAGCCAAGCCTCCAAATGCTGGATCTCCGCGCGCGTCGCGCCGAACTTCCGCTTCTCGTATTCGGCTTGCTCGCCGGACTGCCGGCGGATCACCACCGCCAGCATCTTCTTGTGCACGTCGATTCCCGCTACCGAACGATATACTGATTCCATGTTGGTCTCCTGGTGATCGTGTGCGGCAGAGGACCGGTCTCGTTGATGACAGTCACCCTCACAGGTTCTCCCGGCGCTGCGATCGCCAGGACCCCTATTCATTGTTTCGTTCCGCGGTCCCAGATCAAACACTCGTACGGCTTCGCCATCTCCAGTGCGTGCGACAACCTCTACTGCCGCTGCGATCTGATACCCATTTTCATCACCATTGTTATGCGGACGCAATGGGAACACTCGTGCGTGCCGCGTCGACACTCGTGTCG
>DATCOK010000258.1:0-4222 GCA_036564765.1 Candidatus Acidiferrum sp.
CACCAACCCCCCACCCACTGCAAGAAATGCGGCAACCAACACGGCGCCGGCGACAAAAACTAATACGCTACCGGTCCAGGACCACTGAATTTCGCCCAAAAGCAACTTCCCGGTGAGCACGTTAATCGGGATCAAGACAGAGTCGCTAAGATTTGGAGTACACTTCGGCGCATGGCATGTTTTGGAAAGCCAACAGCCTTCCTATTGAGCGTCCTTGCTCTGGCGGCGTCCGCCGTGTCCTACAGTCAGGCACCTCTGACGGCAAGGCGAGACCAGGCATTGAGAGGAATAAACGCTTGCCTTCGCCGCAACGAGGTCTCCAGTTCCGAATGCAAACACCTGAACCAAGACGTGGAAACCCTCGTTGAGGTATATAGGGGCGGCGACAAATCAGTCTTGCCGACGCTGTTCCGATTCACTTACCTTACTGAATTCTACGACGAGGCTCTGTTGTCCGACTCGGGCGGTTTCTTGGCCGCAATGACCCAATTGTCCCAGCAGGAACAGCAGGCCGTTGCGGGTGGTATCGCCGGAGAGTTTGGACTCCGCGATGCTGACCGTTTTAAGGCCATTCGAGAGTTGTTGGCGAACGTCCCAGACGCATCGCCGACGAAGGCAGTCGCAGAAGCATCGTTGAAGATCGTTGAGGTCAAGAATGCGTGGCTTTTTGTGAAGTATTTTCCGCCGGGGACATTCACAAGTCGAGCCGCCGAGATCCGAGTTGCTTGGTACTCAAGTGCCTTGTACCAGTTGGGAGAAACCCCACTTTGGCCGCCATCGTCTAAGAATGAGAAGACCTTCCGATTTACCCACTTGGGCGCACTTTCCGACCCGAAGGCTGTAACCCTGGGTATTCTCCCTGATGGTAGTGGCAAGGCAAAAGTGACAATGGTTCACAGCTTACCTACGCAAACAAAGGTCGAACAGCTGTCCACCGCACCCGCGCCCAGAGTGTCGGAGTTCTTAACGCATCTGGAACGAGTACATTTTTGGGAGATGCCAGCCGAATCACAGGACCGGGGATTAGATGGAGCAGATTGGATAATGGAAGCGGTTCAAGACGGTAAGTATCACGTTGCCGTTCGTTGGTGTCCTGGCCTCTATAAGCACACGCAACAAGATGCGGCTTTTGCGGAAGCAGCACGCGACTTGTTGCAACTCGCTGGACAAAAGAACACTGGAGGATGCTGAACTTCTCGCGCCCCGTTGTGCCTGGTAACTCGGATTACCGGACCACTGAAATTTTGTCGGGTGCCGCACCCTTAGCTTTTTGGAGGGTGCGGTTTGTAGCGTGGGACATCAAGTTTCGAACTGCGGAGCTCAGACGCTTCCTGGTCTCTACAACCAACTCACCACAACTCCGTCAATAAATAATCGGCAACTTCGAAAAATCCGACGCACTCTCATCCGTAACCCGCAACACAATCAGCGTCCGGTCATCATGCGGCGTCTGATCCACCCCGGTATACGCGTCCGTCGCCCCCAGAATCCGGTCCGCCACTGTCAGCGCAGTCTCATCCGCCTTCACTTCCGACAGCAGCGCATGCAACCGCTCCGCTCCAAACTCTTCCTTCTCACTGTCTTCCGCTTCCAAAATCCCGTCCGACGCGAACACCACCACGTCCCCCGGCAACAAATCCACCGTAATCTCTTCATACTCGGTTTCTGGAAATAATCCCAGCGGCACGCCGGAAATTTGCAATTCGCTCGTCACTCCCGCGCGAATCAGCAGCGGATACGGCTCACCGCCGTTCGCTAGCGTCAACTGGCGGTTCGGAGCATCGTAAATCCCAAACAGCAGCGCGATAAATTTCGCCTCCAGCCGCGCCCCGTGCATCCGCCGGTTCAATATCCCCAGCATCTGCCCCGCGCCAATGGTCCGGTCCGTCACCACTTCGCGCAACGTTCCGATCGCGAGCGACCCGTACAACGCCGCTGCCGTCCCTTTGCCCGAAACATCGCCCAGCGCAAACGCTAACCGCCCTTCGCCGTACGGCTGAAAATCGTAAAAATCCCCGCCCAGTTCCCGCGCCGGCGCATACGCCGCTGCCAGGTCCAGTCCCGGCACCTCCCGCGCGCCCTTCGGCAAAAGCTGCCGCTGAATCTCCCGCGCGGTATTCAGATCGTTCTGCAGCCGCGTCTCATTTTCCCGCGCCTGCTGGTACAGCCGCGCATTCTCCAGCGCAATCGCGATGTACGAACCCATGGTGTCCAGCATGCGTTCGTGATCCGCCGTGAACGCCTGCGGCACCGTGCTTTCCAGGTCCAACACCCCGATCAACCGGTCCTGCAGCAACAGCGGAATCACCAGCTCCGCGCGCACTTCCGCATCCGTATCAAACTGGATGTATCGCGAATCCAGCCGCACATCTCCGATACGCACTGGCCGCCGCTCTCCCGCGGCCACCCCGGTAATCCCCTGGAACAAAGCCAGCCGCAAACGCGCCGGAATCGCGTCGTCATAATGCATCGCGAAAACGCTTTCCAGCAGCTGGCTGCCTTCATTCCACAGCATCACCGTGAACACGTGATAATTCACGATGCGCTTCACGTGCTGCGCCACCCGCCGCAACAATTCCTCGCGGTCCAAGATCGACGTCAGCTCCCGGCTCACCTCATACAACAGCGCCAGGCTTTCCGTCTCATCCGGCACGGTATCCACTATGGAAAAATGATCCACATCACCCAAAGGAAAAAACGGCGCGAGTTTTGAAAGGTCTTCCATTTATATGAATACGAACTTGCTCCGTTAGATGTAACACATCCCCCAAAGTTTCATGCACAAGTTTTCCAGGCGGAGCAGAGAAAGAATTCCGAACGATGAGCGGGCAATATTCAAAATATCTGGGAACTGAACGGTAAGGAGGGTGCCGCACCCTCGGCTGTTGTGAGGGTGCGGTTCGTAACGTGGAACACTAAACTCGTAATCCGCGGAGTACTAACCCGATTTTGCTTTGAACGATTCGAACGGCAAGAACGACGATCTTCTAACCCTAAAACTACTTCACTTCCCAGGTATCCCCAGCACGCAAAAGTTTCTTCAAATCCCCAGCCCCGCGCTTTGCAATCACATCCTTAATCTGCTGGTTCATCTCGTCCTCAAATCGCGGCACATCTTCCCACGCCCGCAGCACCCCAATCGGGGTAGGGAAGCCCGGCCGCTTTTCCATCTGCGAAAGCTGAAACGCGTACCCCGCATTCAGATGATGCGCGTCATGCACCAGCAAATCCTTCTCGCTGACGCCATCCCCCAGCGTGACCACTTCCATATCCAGCCCCGCCATGCGAATACCCTTGTCGCGATTCTTCCCGAACACCAGCGGCTTGCCATGCTCCAGTTGAATCACGTGCTCGCTGCGCGCATCGCGATCCGTCAGCGAAAACCACGCCCCATCATTAAAAATATTGCAGTTCTGCAAAATCTCCACGAACGCCGAGCCCTTATGCGCCGCCGCATGCTTCAGCGTCTCCTTCAAGTGCCCCTGAAACACATCCACCGACCGCGCCACAAACGTCGCCTCCGCCCCAATCGCCAGCGACAACGGATTAAACGGCCGGTCCACCGACCCGAACGGCGTCGACTTGCTCTTCTTATGCAACTCCGATGTCGGCGAATACTGCCCCTTCGTCAATCCATAAATCCGGTTATTGAACAGCAGCACCTTGATCCCCACGTTGCGTCGCAACATGTGAATCGTATGGTTCCCGCCAATCGACAATGCATCGCCGTCGCCCGTCGCCAGCCAAACTTCCAGGTCCGGCCGCAGCGACTTGATCCCCGTAGCCACCGCCGGCGCCCGCCCATGAATCGTATGAAACCCAAACGTATTCATGTAATACGGAAACCGGCTCGAGCATCCAATCCCGCTGACCACCACAAAATTTTCCCGCGCGATCCCCAACTCCGGAAACACCGCCTGCACCGCCGACAATATCGCGTAATCCCCGCAGCCCGGGCACCAGCGCACTTCCTGATCCGTCTGAAAGTCCTTCTTACTCAGCGGCGGCAGCACCGGAGGCAGTATCGTCGCGCTCATTGCACTCGCTCCTCGCTACCCAGCATCTCTTCGATCTTCTGCTCCAGCTCCGCCTGCTTGAACGGCCGCCCCTGAATTTTATTCAGCCCCACCGCATCCACCAGATACTTCGCGCGCAGCACCCACAGCAGCTGCCCCATATTCAACTCCGGCACCAGCACCTGCCGGTACCGCTTGATCACTTC
>DATCOK010000259.1:0-2467 GCA_036564765.1 Candidatus Acidiferrum sp.
AGTAGAGACCGTCCTTGCACAGGCGCACGCGTTGCTGGCCCTGGCAAATGGTGCAATATTTTTCGCACGTGCATTGGTCTTCGGGTTTGTCACACTGGACACACACGACTTGGGCGCGCATGCGGGGCCTCCGCTGAAAACTGTACCTGAGGTGGGGATAAGGCGGCAAGGCAAGCGGACGCCACGGTTTCTCGTTCCGTTTCCGATTACCCTCTGTATTGTCCAATATGTAGCGCTGTTGTACATCTTGCGGTATATAAGGCTTGGGCGCGGAACTTGCATGGCTTCAGACAAAAGAGAATTCGAAACCGCAAGAACAAGAAAACTCAAGGAGAGCCGGCTGGGCGTAGAGGACGAACGCACCATCCGGCACATCGAGCAATTTGGCTGCTCTGTCGTAAGTGTGAAGCCAACGGCCTACGGTTTCGGATGGTCATACACCGTCGGCATTTTCGACACTTGCGCGAAACCTGAGCTGATCACTGTCGGGCTGCCTCCAGAAACCGCCCATTTTGCCTTAAACGAAGCCGCGAGATTGATGCGTGCCGGCGCCGACCTTACAAAAGCGCGACACCGTGACCTCGTAGGAAAAGTCGAGTGCGAGTTCCGTCCTGTTGATCCAAAGTGGACAAAACAATTGATGGGGTGGGGCATCTGGTACTACGGCGATGCCGACTTTCCTGTTCTTCAAGCCGTGTACCCTGACCTCCAAAATCGCTTTCCCGAAGAGAACGATTTTGACAAACAGTTCGAGCGGCCGCTGATGCAACCGGATGCACCTATGACCAGAGTCGAAAACGATTTTTGGGCGTCAACCGATCCGAAAAGCAGCCTTTTCAATTGGAAATTCCCAAAACCCCCGCATACGTTAGTGTTTCTCTCCGAGACCGTTCACAAGGGAACTGAGGCGGTAACCTACGTAGCACACGATGCGGAAGATGGTGCCTGGCAATTCCTTGGTGACAGCATGGCCGATGGAGGCGGCCCGGTGCTCGTCTGTTTTCATCATCCAGTCGATTCCGACCCTGCGTTGACAGAACTAGCCGATCTGCTTCCAGGCTGGTGTGCGGAAAGACTCAAGGTTGGAGAGCCGTGGGTAAGGAAAAAGCGCGCGTCAGACGATGAGTCTGGATAGACGAGCGCCCAGGTAGATGCTTACAGGCCTGTTTTTTGACGCGTTAGGGGGTGCATGCTAGTATCGATTTTTCTGCCCCCAATCAAGTTGGAGTGAAGCCCGTCGACTCGTCCGTCACCACCGCGCTCCGCAAGACGCCCCTAAATGCCATACACCGCCGCCTAGGCGCAAAGATGGTGAATTTTGGCGGCTGGGATATGCCCGTGGAGTATCCCGCGAGCGGCGGATTGGTAGCCGAGCACAAAGCGGTGCGCGGAAGCGTTGGTTTGTTCGACGTGAGCCACATGGGCGATATTCGGATCCGCACGGCTGCAACACATGGCGGTGCGCTGGCCGCGGTGCAGCACATCAGCATGAACGACGCGTCGAAGCTGGCGATTGGGCAGGCGCAGTATTCGGCGATGCTCTATCCAGCGGGAACTTTTGTGGATGATGTGATCGTGCACCGGTTGGGTGAAGATGATTTTCTGCTGGTGATCAATGCGGGGACGCGCGAGAAAGATATCGGCTGGGTACGTGAGAACACCAAAGGCTTCGACTGCAAAGTTGAGGAATTGAGCGACGCGTATACGCAACTGGCGATTCAGGGACCGCGCGCGGTGGACGTCCTGCAGAAATTGACCGACGCGGAGCTGGCGCCGATCAAAAATTATTGGTTCACGCATGGCACGGTGTGCGGGCTGGCGAATATTCTGATCGCGCGGACGGGCTACACCGGAGAAGACGGTTTTGAAATTTATGTGCCGGCCGAGGTGGCCACCAGCGAGATGGTGTGGAATCAGGTGATGGAAGCGGGGCGCGAGTTTGGCATCGTGCCATGCGGGCTGGGCTGCCGCAACACGTTGCGGCTGGAAGCCAAGATGGCGTTGTACGGCCACGAGATCAGCGACACGATTAACGTGTGGGAAGCGGGCCTGGAGCGTTACTGCAAGCTGGACAAAGGCGATTTCGTGGGCCGGGCCGCGCTGCAAAAGGCGCAGGAAGCTGGATTGACGCGGACGCTGGTGGGCCTGGAGATGGTGGAGCGCGGAATTGCGCGCGACGAATATCGTTGCTTCAATGAACAGGGCGAATGCGTCGGGGTAATTACCAGCGGCTCGCCTTCGCCGACGCTGGGGAAAAATATTGCGCTGGCGTATGTGCCGCCGGCGATGGCGGCGATTGGAACCAGCGTTTACGTGGAGATTCGCAGCCAGAAGGCCAAGGCACAGGTGGTGGCGACACCGTTTTACAAACGCGCCAGAAAATCTCCGGCGCAGCAAATCGCGAAAACTGTCTGACCTGTATCGAGAGGACCGATGAACTATCCCGCGAGTTACCGCTACACCAAAC
>DATCOK010000260.1:0-1688 GCA_036564765.1 Candidatus Acidiferrum sp.
CCTTCAGTGTCCACGGAGCCATCGCCAAACATTACAAAGTCGACCCCGCGAAAATCGGCGAACCCCATGCCGCGACCATCGACTACGTCATCGCCTCTACCGCCGGTTGAATGATGGGCACCTTTGGAGGTGCGCTGGAAGCGCGCCAAATCGACGCCAGCGGCGGTAAACTCACGGCCGACGTGACCGGCGAAGTGGAAACCGAAGACGGCGTGCTGGTCGTTCGCCGCATTCACGTGGAGATGAAACTCGCTGCCGCACCGCAACTGCGCGATACCGTCGAACGCGTGCACGGCATCTTCGCCATGCACTGTCCGCTCTACCGCACGCTGCGCAACGCCATCCAACTCACATCCTCCTATGAGTTAATCGCGCCGCCAGTTGAGTAGTTTGTCTGTCGGCTTCCGGGTACGAGGGTCTCAACAGCGGAAATTTCGCGCCCTGAAATTATTTGTGTCGAATGGCCGCTGGCGCGCGCGTCCGGTCCAGCGTGAACACCGTCACTTGCCATTTCACTGGCAGGGAAGTCGGCGGAAAACACGTGGTCTTGTCGCAAGCCTGATACTCCAGTTTTCCAGCAATGATCAGCGGCGTGCCGTCTTTGCCCGACGGCCGCCCCAATCCCGCCGAACTCACTTTCACATCCTGGCTGATCCGAAACGTCCCTTCGAACACTGGAACATTTTCCTTGATGGCTGGAAGATACAGATTCTTCGACACCGGATAAACTGCCGGCTTCAACTCCATCTCCGCATTCGGCTCGAGTTCCAGCTTAACCGCTTTGTAGCCCCGCGCTCCCGGCGCATATACATGCACATCCGCCGGCAAGCGCATTTCCGCCACCAGCGTCACCCGCGTTCCCGGAACTCCGGTACGGTCCGACTGCTCCAGCGCCACCTGCAAATGCGGAGCATCCACCGTTTCGGTGACCTCTTGCCCTAACTCCGGGAAAAGTTTCGCAATCATACTGTTACCGCTAAGCCGCTCGCGGTACTTGGCTTCAAAAAACTTCTCGCGAATAATTCCCTTGGTGTCGATGAAAAAATATCCCGGCCGCGCAAAGCCCTTCTGCATGCCGGTAGCTTCCGCATTGAATACCCCGTACTCGCGGATCACCTTCGAGTCCGGGTCCGCCAGCATCGGATATTCGATATTGTGCCGGTCCGCAAAAAATTTCAGGATCTCTTCCGAGTCGTAGCTGATCGCCGCCAGCGTTACGCCCTGCTTTTCAAATCTCGGTACTGCGCCCTGCAGCTGGACCAGCTGCCCTTTGCAGAACGGTCACCAGTCCGCCGAACGAAAAAACAGCAGGATCGTTCCGTTCGCTCCTCGCAGGGAATCGAGCGTCTGCTCATGCCCGAACTCGTCGCGCAGCGAAAAGGCCGGCGCCTTTTGCCCCACCGCTAGCCCGATCGACATCAGCTCCGACGACGCCACCTGGATGGTGCTCTCCTCCAGCGTCCCATGCACCGACACGCTGTCTCCCAGGTGCTGCTTCACCGCCGACTGCGGCTCCAGGTCGTACATCACCCGGTTCGTGTCGTCATACAACGCCAGCTTCGAGCCCTCAATCTCCTTGGTGCAATCCGGATTCTCCCCAAACGCCTCGTCCGCATTGCAACTGCTCGACACCAGCGTCCCCGACCAAGTCCCATTTTTCCCCGCACTGTTCTGCCCGCGCACAGGGA
>DATCOK010000261.1:0-1636 GCA_036564765.1 Candidatus Acidiferrum sp.
ACAACCGCGCCTTTAGCGTATTTTCCGTCACACCCAGTTTCTTGGCCGCTTCTCCCGTCGAATATCCCTGCACATCGCGCAACACAAACGCGGTGCGTAGCAACGGCGAAAGCTCGTCCAGATTCTGGCTGATCATCTCGCGCAGCTCCGTGCTCTCCGCCACCTGCTCGGGATTCGGCCCGCTGTCCGCAAACCGCTCCGAAGCCGGCAGCTCGTCCTCGCGCGGCGTCTCATCCAGCGAAACTGCCGGGCGCGCCTTGGCACTTCGCCGCCGCATCAGCGCCGCGTTGATCACGATGCGCGTCAGCCACGTCGAAAATTGCGAGCGCCCTTCAAAGCGCTTCAAGTTGCGATACGCCGAGAGCAAGCCGTCCTGCAACGCGTCTTCCGCGTCCTCGGCATTCCCCAGCACCCGCAACGCCGTCTGAAACAGCGGACGCTGGTAGCGGCGGAACAATGCTTCCACCGCTTGCGAGTCGCCTCGTTGTCCCGCGCGAATCAGCTTCTGTTCGTCCCACTGCACTCCCGCCAACTGCGCGTTTGCCAGTGTTGCGATTGGTGTTGCAGTTTGTGTCGCCATCGTAGGCCCCCATTTTTTCTGAATCTTTTTCGTAAACTCTTCGATAAATCCTTCACTCAATGAACCGGCACTCCGCCCGCCGGCATCCGCGGCTTCTTCATCAGCACCAAAATCGGTATCACCGCGAAAAAAACCACGCCCAGCATTTTAAAATTGTCCAGAAACGCCATCATCGTGGCCTGCCGTTGGATCGTGTTGTAAATCATCGTCTGCGCCTGCGCCGTCGCATGCGCCGCGCTCGAGCCCGCCGTCACCAGCTTCATCTGTATTCCGCTCAACATGTTGTGATACGCCGAACCGAAATTATTCACCCGGTCCATCAGCTGCGCCTGGTGCACCTGCTCGCGCCGCTGCAGCATCGTCGTCACCGTGGCGATCCCTACGCTGGCCCCGATATTCCGGGCCAGATTGATAATCCCCGTTCCCATGTTGGTTTTTTCGCGCGGCACGTACGCGAACGCCGCCACGTTAATCGGAATGAACAGAAACGCCAGGCCAAAACTCTGCAGCATGCGTGCGCGCACCGCATGCCCGTAGTCGAGACCCAGGTCCCAGCCTGCCATTACAAATAGAGCGGAAGCCGATACGATGCAGCCAAACGTAATAAGGATGCGTGTGTCCACCCGCGAAACCAGCAAACCCACGATCGGCATCATGCACATAATCACCGCGCCCCCGGGCGACAGCGCCTTACCCGCCATCTCCGCCGTGTACCCCAGCAACTGCTGTAAAAGCTGTGGAATCAGTACCGTACTCGAGTACAAAACAAATCCAAGAAAGAACATCGCCATCGTGGCAATCGCGAAATTGCGCTCTTTCAACATCCGCAGATCCACCACCGGCTCTTTCTGCCGCAACTCCCACACAATCGCGGCGACTATCCCAACCAGCATCAGCCCGAAAAATATGCGAATGAAGTTCGAGGATAGCCAATCCAGCCGCTGGCCCTTGTCCAAAATGATCTGCATGCTGCCCAAACCCAGGCTGATCAGTCCGATACCGATGTAATCGATCCGGAATCCGCTCTTCATGCTCACACGCTTCATGTACGGCGGG
>DATCOK010000262.1:0-10850 GCA_036564765.1 Candidatus Acidiferrum sp.
GAGCACTGCATTTCTATGGCGTAAAGCAGGTTCGCGCTTTTCAACTCCGTCCTGATGCGGCTCATTGGACTAACGACGTCCCGGACATGTGTCAACCTTGGAATCCCGTCACAGCTTCGAGCTGGCGCTGGATGCACGAGGAGTGGACATATCCGATTCCTCTAAGGTCCGTAGGCATAACGAATCTCAAGGCACTGCGCGGCGAGCGCGTTACCGAAGCGGCGCGATGGGAAGAGGATGAATGGGAAATTTTCGCGGGAGCTGGGCCGGACGTTCCCAAAGAAGATATAAGGGTGGTACCGCTCGGAGTTCTTCTAGCGTCGGACGATTCAATGCTGCCGGTCGTAAATCTCGCAGTGGGTGACGCGCTCTGGCGCGACGCGAAATCGGATTGGCATCGGTGGGTCAAGCGCGAGCAACGCGGCACTATCGACTACCCGAATTGATTCTGGCTTCAAGTTGGTTGCGTGGATCTGTTCTGTAAATGTTCTCTCAACCTTTCAGGACCGAAACTCATCCTATTTAGTAGCGCGGCGGATTGGATGATGCGCTTTGCTGCTCAGGTTTGAGCGATAGGCAATATCGACTGAGAGATGTGCAGGAGGATTTATGAGGGGAATGGGAGTTGGGGTTAAGGTGATTTTGGTGGGGGGATTTTTGGTGGTTGGTGGTGCGGGGGTTGGGGCGCAGTCGCAGCCGGATTCGCAGGCTGGGGCGCAGTTGGGGGAGCAGTCGGCGCTGGGAGGTAAGCAGGCGCAGGGCGCGAATACGCAGAAGACCACGGAGGCGGAGCCTTCCGGGGCGACTTCGTTCAATGCGGGGACGGTGATTCCGGTGGAGCTGGCGAATTCGCTGGATTCGAAGAAGGCCAAGCAGGGCGAGACGGTGAACGCGCGGACGATCGATACGCTGAAGTCGACGGACGGGCGGATCGTTATTCCGAAGGGTACCAAGGTGATTGGGCATGTGACGCAGGCTTCGGCGCGCAGCGGCAAGCAGGGAGATTCGACACTGGGGCTTACCTTTGATAAGGCCACGTTGAAGAGCGGGCAGGAGATTGCGCTGAACGTGGAAATTCGAGCGGTGGGCGCACCGGCGGGTGGTGCTTTGGTTCCTGGGGATACGAGTCAAGGGCCGGATGCGGCGCCTATGGGCGGAACAATGTCAGGAAATGCGCCAGGAACTACGCCGGGAACTGCGGGGGGAACGCGGGGGACGACCGGGACGATGAATACTCCGCGGGCGGGAATGCCGACGGGGAGTCCCGCGGATAACGGGGTGGACCCGAGTAGCGGGAATGAGTCGACACAAAGCACCGCCGGAGCGTTGACGTCGGAGAGCCGTGGAGTAGTGGGGTTGAATAATTTGACGTTGAAGGCGGAAGGCGGGAGCGCGCAGGGAGCGGTGATTACGTCGACGGGGAAGAGCGTGCATTTGGATGGGGGGACGCGGTTTATTTTGGTTACGCAGGCGGGGGCGGCGAAGTAGCACCGGTCTGTAGGGCTGCGCAAGAGATGGAAGAGAGATTCCTCCGGGCCGCAAGCCGACTGCTTTGCAGGAGCAAAGCAGAAAGAAAATGCGCCGGCTTGCTCTGGTCGGAATGACTGTGGCGAGAGGGTCGCTGCCACAGAAACTCTAAAGTCCGTGCCTGCTAAAGTGTCGAGCCGAGAGAGTTGGCGCTTACCGATACACCTCCTCAAGGAATTGCAGCCGCGAAGCTTCCTTCAGAGCCTAAAGGCCCTTCTAGCGGGAGCGGTTTGCGCGGGCACTGAAGTCCCCGCCTCCTAAAGAGCGACCCAAGCGAGAGCAGTAGCCGGGGTCAGGCTGTATGTTCAATTTCGCGGGGTTCTGCTAGGATTGTGGGGAAGTTTGGGGGATGCGATGACGAAGCTGCTCATTGGTTTACTCGTCGCCGCCGCTCTTATAGTCCCTTCGGGCTTAGCCCAGAACCCACCGGATATAACCGCAGAGGCAAAGAAAAGTACTGTGCCAGAGCCAGTGATTGCGCCGTTTTGCGTCGGCACGGTTTTTAACGCCACGCTGGTGACGCCGCTGGACGCGAGACGTAACAAGGCCGGCGATACGGTGCTGGCGGAAACGTCCGAGACAGTGACGTACGAACGCTCGGTGATTTTTCCCAAAAATACAAAGGTGCACGGACACCTGGTGCGGGCTTCGTCGGCGCGCAGCGGGAAAGGGTCCGCGCTGTTTGTGCAGTTCGACAAAGCGACCTTGAAGAACGGCCAGGACGTGATGATGAACGCGGGGATCCAGGCGCTGGTGACTGGTCGCGGGACGGTGTCCAGTTCCAGCGGGTATACCGCGCCATCAGAAGAAGTGATGCCGCGCACGAATTCTCCGGCGGGTGAGAATGGAGCGCAGGACGTCTCGACACCGACGGTGGTGCCAGCGAGCCAGGAGTTGACGCCACGCGCCGCTTCGGGAGCGAATGCGGGCGCGAATTCTCCTGCGGCGCAAGGGAGCATGGACAAGCGCGGGATGCTGACGCCGGAGAGCACCGGAGCGCTGGGGTCTTCGAACATCAAGGTGTACACGCCGCTGTCGGAAGGATCGGACGGGACGGTGCTGATATCGCCGGACCGGAATGTGCATCTGGAGGCAGGAACTAAATTGTTGCTGGTGATTCAGCCGCCCCCGGAGTCGGATCCGAGCCTGCAGTAGTTTTTTTCGTTTGTTTTTTTCTTCGTTGCAAATCGCTTTGATCATTCCATAGATTTGTCAGCTGTTTTATGTCCCATACGGCATTTTTCGGCTAGCGACTGCATCGCTGAAACACCATTTCCGTCTCTTGTTTCTGAGTCTCGATTTCTGAGCGGGGATGACGCGTTTGCTATACTCGCGCTGATGCCTTCCACGAAGAAAAAATTGTTTCTGGTCGACGCCATGGCGCACATTTACCGGGCGTTTTATGCGCCGATGGTGCGGATGAATACCAGCGCGGGCGTGCCAACGACCGTGCCGTTTCTCTTCAACAATATTTTGCGGCGAATCTTGAAGGATTATCAGCCGGACTACGTGGGAATCGTTTTCGACACCAGCAAACCGACCTTTCGCGACAAACTTTTTGAAGAATACAAGGCGCACCGGCCGAAGATGCCAGATGAATTATCGATCCAGTTGCCGTTCGTGCGGCGGCTGTGCGAAGCGATGCGTTTGCCGATCCTGGAGTGGGATGGATTTGAGGCGGACGACGTGTTGGGGGCGCTGGCGAAGCAGGCGACCAGAGCGAAAGTGGACGTGGTGCTGGTCACGAATGATAAGGACATGCTGCAACTGGTGAACGAGGCAGTGCGGGTGTTGCGGACCGGGACGGGCGCGGCGAAGAGCGACGTGTTTGTGGATGAAGCGAAGGTGAAAGAGATTCTGGGCGTGCCGCCGGACAAAGTGACGGACGTGATGGCGCTGATGGGCGACAGCATCGACAACATTCCGGGGGCGCGCGATCCGAACGAGAAGCCGGCGCCCGGCGAGCGCCGCAAACCGGGAATCGGAGAGGTGGGCGCGCGGGAAATTATTCTGCAGTTCGGATCGGCGGAAGAGGCGCTGCGGCGCGCGGCGGAAGTGAAGCGCGCAAGCTATCGCGAGGCGCTGCAGAAAAATGGGAAGTACGTGCTGCTGAGCAAACAGCTTTCGAAGATCGACAGCGATGTGCCGATCACTCTGGACCTCGATAATTTGCAGCGGCGCGAGCCGGATCTGCCGGTGCTGGCAGCGTTGTATCGCGAGCTGGGATTCAATTCCCTGCTGAAGGAGTTGGGATCGGAGACAGTGGCGTCGACGGCGCCGGTGAGCGCGGGTCCGGCGATCAAGACGGATTATGTGCAATTTGCGAATGTGGAGGAGTTTCACGAGTACCTGAAGGAGCTGCCGGCGAAAGAACCGGTGGCGCTGTGGGTAAACACGGAAGCGGGGGACCGCGAGTCGGAAGGATTTGGGACGCGCATCGCGTCGCTGGAAATTTCGTCGAAGGCCGGCGAAGGGCGCGCGGTGTGGATGGACGAAAAGGGCGAGGCGCTGGAGGCGTTACGTCCGGTCCTGGAAGATGCGGCGCGGCCGAAGATTGTGCACGATCCAAAACTTTTTCATCTGCTGGCGGGGCGGATGACGAATGTGCTGCACGCCACGCAGATTTATTCGTATCTGCTGCGACCGACGACGGGGAATCACAATTTTACGGACGTGGTGATGCGGCAGTTCAACGCCATGGTGGGCGGCGGACCGGGGGAGCGCGCGGATTATCTGCAGCGGCTGGCTCCGGCATTGCGGACGCAGATCGGCGAAGAGCAACACGCGAAGGTGTACGAACAGATCGATCTGCCGCTGGCTCCGGTGCTGGCGGACATGGAGCGGACGGGAATTCGCGTGGACCCGAGGGCGCTGGACGCGATGTCCGGCACGATGGAGAGGGAAATTCGCAGGCTGGAAAAAGAGATCTGGGAAATGGCGGGGATGGAGTTCAACGTCAATTCGCCGACGCAGCTGGCGGAAGTGCTGTTCGACAAATTGAATTTGCAGCCGTCGCAGCGACGCGGGCGGGTGAAGGGGCGCTCGACGGCGGTGGAGATTCTGGAGGAGCTGTCGGCGAAACATCCGCTGCCGCGAAAAATTATCGAGTATCGAGAAATTTCGAAATTGAAGTCGACGTATGTGGATTCGCTGCCGAAATTGATCAACCGGCAGACGAATCGGTTGCATACGAGTTATTCACAGACGGGGACGGCGACGGGACGGCTGAGCTCGTCGGATCCGAATCTGCAGAATATTCCGATACGCACGGAGCTGGGGCGGCAAATACGCGCGGCGTTCGTGGCCGAGGAAGGAAAGGTTTTGTTGTCTGCGGATTATTCCCAGATTGAATTGCGGATCATGGCGCATTTTTCGCAGGACCCGGTTTTGCTGGACGCGTTTCGCAGCGGAGAGGATATTCACGCGCGCACGGCACAGGAAGTGTTTGGCGTGGGGCAGATGGCGCAGACGGCGGAACACCGGCGGGCGGCGAAGGTAATTAATTTCGGAATTATCTACGGACTTTCGCCGTTTGGGCTGGCACAGCAGCTAAATATCGAGAATCGCGAGGCGGCGCAATTTATCAATGCGTATTTCGCGCGGTATCGGGGGGTTAAGGAGTATCTCGACAATATTCTGGCGGAGGTGCGGGCCACCGGCGTGGCGAAGACTTTGTTTGGGCGAATCCGGCCGATTCCGGAAATAAATTCGGCGCAGTTTCAGCTGCGAAATTTTGCGGAGCGGACGGCGCTGAACTCGCCGCTGCAGGGGACGGCGGCGGATTTCATCAAGCTGGCGATGATCAGCATCGACCGGCGGCTGGCGGAAGAACATCTGGAAGCGAAGATGATTCTGCAGGTGCACGACGAGCTGGTGTTTGAGTTGCCGCACAATGAACTGGAAACGGTGGCGACGCTGGTGCGGGAAGAGATGGAGGGCGTGCACAAGATCGCGGTGCCGCTACTGGTGGAAGTTTGTTCGGGGCCGAACTGGCGGGACCTGGACTGAAGGTTAACGATCGTTGGCTGGGCTGACGGCAGTGTACAAGGGCAGAAACAGTGCGTTTAAGGGGTCGCAGCAACCTTTTTATCACCTGAGGATTCTTATTTGCGTGACGTACGCCTTGCGTTTTTGACCGGAACCAGACCGGGCGGCAACGCAAAGTTTGTTAAGTGGTACCGTTAAGAAACGGCTGCGACGTCCGAGGTAAGCCGGTCCCCGTCTCGTGCTAATTTGAGAAAAGCTGCTCTTCCCTTCCAAGGAATATTCATGACCCGGAAAATTACTGCGTTCGTTTCTCTACTGATGCTGTGGAGTCTTAGCGGTTGCGGCGGGGGGAGCACGACCGCGCCGAAGTCGCTGGTGAGCGTGACGGTGGCGCCATCGGCGAAGACGGTGGTGGTGGGGCAGACACAGACGTTCACGGCGACAGTGACCGGAAGTACCAATACGACGGTGACGTGGAGCGTGAGCGGAGGGGCGGGCAACGGGAATATCACGAGCGCCGGGGTCTACACGGCGCCGGCGACGGTGCCGAGTCCGTCGAACGTGACGGTAACGGCGACGGCTCAAGCGGATGCGACGAAGTCGGCGAGCGCGACAGTGACGGTGGTGCAAACAGCGTCGGGGGTTCAGGTAACAGTGCAGCCGGTGACGGCATCGGTTTCGGATTTCAAGACGCAGCAATTTACGGCGACGGTGAGCGGGACGAGCAATACAGCGGTGACCTGGGAAGTCAACGGAACGGCGGGCGGAAGCAAGAAGCTGGGATTCATTTCGAGCAGCGGATTGTACGTGGCGCCGAGTGGAGTGCCGACGAAATTCGACAGCGCCACCCAGGATACGAATCCCACGACGGTGACGGTGATGGCGGTGTCGCAGGCGGATGCAGGGGTGAACGGCAGTTCGACGGTGACGATATTGCCGGACAATGCGAACTCGCAAAGCTTACCGGTGGAATTGGGAACGACGGGAAGCAACTCGAAGGATTTTGTGAATAAGGCGAATGCGATCACGTGCTGCGGAGGGACGTTGGGGTCGCTGGTGACGCGTGGAGGCACGTTATACGTCTTGAGCAACAATCATGTGCTGGCGCGTAGCGACGCGGGGGTGGCGGGCGATGCAATCGTCCAGCCGGGATTGATCGATACGGCGACGTGCACGACGACGGGGACGAACACGGTGGCGAATCTGACGCAGTTTTTTAATCTGGAGACCAGCCCGGTGCCGAATATCGATGCGGCCATCGCGCAAATTGTGAGCGGGAAGGTGGACACCAGCGGCAAGATTATTTATCTGGGTGCCACGACAGATGCGAATGGCGTGCCAGTGCCGGCGGCTCCGCAGAGCGGTGCGGGAATAGCGGGGTCGGTGAACCTGGCGGTGGCCAAATCGGGGCGGTCGACGGGACTGACGTGCTCGACGATCGACGCGATCGATACGAGCACGAGCGTGGATTACACGGTGAATTGCGACGGGACGGGGACGAGTTTCACGGTGGACTACACGAACCAGGTGGACGTGCTGGGTGGAGATTTCAGCGCGGGAGGCGACTCGGGTTCGCTGATCGTGGCGCAGAATACAGCGAGTCCGGTGGCGCTGTTGTATGCGGGTTCGGATATAGACACGGTGGGGAATCCGGTCAGCGACGTTTTGAATTTTTTTAAGAGCGGAAGCAACAGCATGACGTTCGTTGGCGGCGCGGCGCACTCGGTGGCGGGCTGCACGTTGCCGACGGCTCCGGCATCGGCGAAAAAAGTGGTGGCGGCGACGGCGGCGACGGAGGTGTTGCAGAATGCCGCGACGACGCGCGACGCGCACGTGCAGGAATTGCTGGCGCATCCGGAAGTGCAGGCGGTGGGCGTGGGAACGAGCTACGACAATCCGCGGCAGGCAGCGATTGTGTTTTTTGTGACGCATGGGATGGCGCGCACGAATTTGCCGACGCAGATTGATGGAGTGCGGACAAGAATCGTGGAGAGTCCGTTGTTCGCGAAGCGCGGAGCGGTGACGATGGCGGAGAGCGCGGAGCTGGAGAAGTCTGCGCCGCAACGGCAACAGGTTTATTCCGTGCCGGACAGCGAGATTGCGCGGGCGCGGGTGGTGCATCGCGCGCATGCGGCGGCGATGATGAAACAGGCGGGAGTGCAGGGCGTGGGCATCGGGTCGAGCGTGGATTCGCCGGGTGAGGCGGCGCTGATGATCTTTACGATTCGGGGAGTCGCGCGCGATCCGATACCAGCGGTGATTGATGGATTGCGGACGCGAGTGCGGGAGTCTAGCCGGTTTAAGGCGGGCACCGTGGGGCCGGAAGTGCAGCGGGCGTGCAAGGTGGTGGCGGCGAAGAAGAAAGCGGCCGCTGCTGGCATTCCTGCGAGCACGGGAATTACGGCGGCAACTAAGCAATAATAGGCAGGAAGATTATTTCTGGAGCCGATCATGGCGCATTCACCGCAATTTCTGAAGCTGGTCAACGAAGCAAAAGCACGCGTGAAGGAAACCAACGTGGCGGATGTGAAACGCCGCGTGGACGGGGGCGAGAAGCTGCAACTGGTCGACGTACGCGAAGACAATGAATGGGTGCAAGGACATGTGCCGGGCGCGATACATCTGGGGCGCGGGATTATCGAGCGGGACATTGAGACGAAGGTGCCGCGGACGGACACGAAATTGATTTTGTATTGCGGCGGAGGTTTTCGGTCGGCACTGGTGGCGGACAATCTCCAGAAGATGGGTTATACGAATGTGGAGTCAATGGATGGCGGGTGGAAGGGCTGGATTGCGGCAGGATTGCCGACGGTTAAAGAGTAGGTTGATTATCAGACTGCGCCGAGGATGAACCGGTTCATTTTTATTATTTTCACGCGATTCTTTTGATCTACCAGCTGGACGCAACTTTCCGAGTGCTGATAACCAAACCCCAGAAAAAATACGCTTGTAACAAAGAGCCACTAATCACCTAAAAAATCTTTAAGGTGAATTATTATTATTTGTCGTTGAGTTGCTTGACTTCCCCGCGCCGCACGGTAAATTTTCACATCACGATTTTTTTCACTCCCCTACGCGGGACGCGGCCGCAGTGAATCGCTTCACGGCAGTTGGCGTCGGGCGGCAGCAAAAGGAAAATCAAAACCATGGCGAAGTCGCGAGTCCAGTGTGCATCGGTGTATCCGGCGGCAGCGTCGGTCGTCTTGATTCTGGCGCTGATGGTGGCGAGTGGAGCGTGGGCGCAATCGGGATCGGGAACGGGAAAGATCGAGGGGACATTGACGGATTCCTCCGGTGCGGCGGTGCCGGGTGCGGAGTTGACAGCGCGCAACCAGGAAACGGCCATCACCGCCGCAGCGACGAGTGAAGATAACGGCCATTTCATTTTCTTATATTTAGCTCCGGGCGTTTACACCGTAGTGATCAAGAAAGACGGGTTCGGCAGCAAGGAGGTCACGGGTATCGTGGTGAACGTGGGAGCAAATTCTTCGATCCAGCCGCAACTGCAGGTCGGGAACGTGGCGGAGACGGTGACGGTTACCGCGACGGCGCCACTGGTGGATCCTACGCAAACGGCGTTCAGCAGCGTGGTGGACAAGAGGAGTATCGAATCGCTGCCGCTGAACGGGCGCAATTTCACGGATTTTGTGCTGCTCACGCCGGGGGCCACGACGGATGGCGATTTCGGGATGATCAGCTTCAATGGAGTGGCGGGGAATTTCAACAATTACACGGTGGACGGCGGCAACAACAACAATGCATTTTTCGCGCAGCAGATCGGGCGCACCAGTATTCCTTACCAGTTCAGCGAAGACGTGGTACAGGAATTTCAGGTAACCAGCACAGGATACGAAGCGGAGTTCGGGCAAGCCGGCGGCGGAGTGGTGAACACCGTAACGAAAAGCGGCGGGAACGAGTTTCATGGGGACGGGTACTACTACATTCTGGATTCGGCGCTGAACGCCAACGACTTCATCAACAACGAAAATGGAATTGCCAAGCCGCAGAACCGGCGGCAGCAATTTGGAGGCACGCTGGGAGGGCCGATCGTACACGACCGGCTATTTTTTCTGGCGAATTACGAGGGGCAGGTGCGCAACGAACCGCTGACCGTGAACGACGCGCCGGCGTTCGTGGGGCTACCCGCGGACTTTTTCACGACCAATCCGGATTTGCTGACGGCAGTGAATGCGGCGGCGGGTTCATTCGCGCGAAGCTTTAACCAGAACACGGGGTTTTTCAAGCTGAGCGGGCTGCTGACGCCGAAAAACAATTTTAACGTGACGTACAACTTCCAGCGCTTCCGCAGCCCGCACGGATATTTCAATACACCGACGTCGACGGGAGATGGATTGTCGTTGACGGACGGGGCGACGAGCCATTTTTTCCAGTTCACGGTGGTCTCGTCGATTTCGCCGACGTTCGTGAATGAAGCGAGATTTCACTTTGGAAACGACAGCCATTTTGATTTGCCAGATTCCCCTGCCACGGAAGCGACGACGACGATCCAAAATCCGGACACTGGATTCGTATTCGGAGGGAATCGCTTTCAGCTTTCCACGATTGACCGGCGGTACGAGGCGGCGGACAACGTGACAAAAATATCCGGGCGGCACTCGATTCGGTTCGGCGTGGACATCAACGTGAATCACGACAGCGATTATTTCGTCTACGGACCGAAGGGAGAGTATCGCTTCGCGAGCCTCGCGGACGTGCCGTCGGGAAACTTCGAGTTGTATCTGCAATCGTTCGGACAGACCACGGCGATCTTTACTTCGCCGACCTATTCGCTGTTCGCGCAGGACCAATTTCACGTGACGCGGCGGCTGAACATCAATTACGGCGTGCGTTACGATTTGCAGGCGCTGCCGCAACCGCCGGTTTGCAATCCAGACTTCGTCGCGACGTGCAAGATTCCCTACAGCAAGCACAATGTGTCGCCGCGATTAGGATTGGCGTACAGCCTGGATGCCGCGGGGAACACGGTAGTGCGCGGAGGCTTCGGGCTATTTTACATCCAGGCGGATTTGCTGGACGTCTCACAAGCGTATCTTTCAAACGGAATCTCGCGACCGTTTTTCGTGACGACGGGACCGGCATTTGGGAACAGCAATCCGGTGGTGACGTACCCGAACAGCTTGACGGAATTCCCATCGGGAGCAGGCGGGACGCCATCGCTGGTAGTGTTCGCGCCGAATTTCCGGAGCCCGTACATCGAGCAGGGGAATCTGGCGGTGGAGCACCGCTTCGGTGGACACATGGCCGCGAGTTTAGGGTATGTGTACAGTCACGGATTGGCGTTGCTGGGAAATTCGAACGGAGTGACGCGGCAGGCG
>DATCOK010000263.1:0-5983 GCA_036564765.1 Candidatus Acidiferrum sp.
GCCCAAGCCCACGGGCTGGAGCAAGTTTGAGGGATTTGTGATGAACGCGAATACCGCGCAAATTACGGTGCGCGCGAAGGGCAATGATATGGCAATTCAGACATTTGCCCTGTCCGCAGAAACTTCTGCAAAGATGCAGGCAATTATTGATAAGGGCGGATTTCAGTACGGCGACAAAATTACGCTGCTGCTGGATCCTGCGAGCAACAAAGTGATGAGGCTCAAAGGGAAACCTTCCAAAGCGCTCTAGTCTGGAGCGTGTAAATGATTCGTCAGCCCGCGGTTGCCGGCCGTTTTTATCCTTCCGATCCCGGTGAACTTTCCAATCTAATTCGTGAATTTACGTCTGTGCCTGGCGCGGTGGCGAAGCGCGTGAAGGCGTGCCTGGTACCACACGCGGGCTATATATATTCGGGACCGGTGGCGGGCGCTGTGTTTGCCAACGTGCAGATACCGAAGAGAGTGGTGGTGCTGGGTGTGCGGCACCGGCCGCCAGGCGCGCTGTTGGCGATACTTTCCGAAGGCGCGTGGCGCACGCCATTTGGGGATGCGCGGATCGACGAGAAGCTGGCGGAGCGGTTGAAGGCGGCGTGTCCGCTACTGCTGGAAGACGATGTGGCGCACAGTCAGGAACATTCGCTGGAGGTGCAGATTCCCTTTCTGCAGCAGCTGGAACCGGGATTTTCGTTTGTGCCGATTGCGCTGGGTAGCGGTAATTTTGAAATTCTGGTGCAGGTGGGAGAAGGGATCGGGCAGGTGCTAGCTTCAGAAAAGCAGGAAGTTTTGCTACTGACGACTTCGGATCTGAATCACTATGAGGATGACGCGACGACGCGGGTGAAAGATCACAAGGCCATCGAGCAATTGCTGAAAATGGATGCACGGGGACTATACGACACGTGCAGGAATGAAGAGATTTCGATGTGTGGGCTGGGGCCGGCGGTGGCGATGATTACTGCGTTGCATATTCTGGGAGCGAAGAAGGCGGAATTGATTCAGTACGCGACGTCCGGGGAACGGTCGGGGAATTTGGATGCGGTAGTGGGTTATGCGGGGATGATTTTCTACTGACGGATTGCAGTTCTTTCCTGAAAACAAATCGCGGCCTGAGAACGGGCCGCCATTTTTATTTCAAGATGCAAAAGTCTTAGTGAGGGCGTCCCGATCCGGAAGCGCGTGGAGCGGCAGAAGGTGCGGAAGAAGCCCGCGCCGATCCCATCTGCATGGTGCCTCCGCGAGACGATGCGGCGCCTGAAAATCCGGAGCGGCCGCCGGAATAACTGCGAGCGGGAGGAGGAGTCGCGACGCGAGCGGATGAGGAAGGAACGGATGGGGCTCGTGACGACCTGGTTGTCGTTGCCGGAGCCGCAGCTACGGATGCCGTGCGGCTCGTGGATGCAGCGGAGGTTTCTCTCGTGGTGGTTGCGCCGGTTTCCTTGGCGGTCGACACGCGGTTCACGTTGCTGTTGATGAAGCGATGTTCTTTGGGGTCGTAGATGATAGAGGAGCCGACTGAGGTGGCGCGCGCTCCGTTTGAGGATTCCAGAGTGCGCGTGACACGGGCCGGAGCAGCGGCCTGAGCGGTTTTGGAGGTCAATGCTTCGCTCGGGGCTTCTTTCAAAACTTTCCAATCCGAAGTGTTGGACGCAGTTGGCGTGGCAACCGAGCGACCGGTGACGGACATTACGCCGCGTGCCAGGTTTAGCGGAGCTTTTCCGCGGCTGTCGTTGGGATGTGTGGGAACGATGGCTACGTTACTTCCAGAATGGACAAACGTAGCGGTGACCGGATGATATTTGACGGACGGCACACGGCCGCCGAATCCGGTGGGGGCCCAGAGCCAGCCGATGCCGGGCTCAAACAACCAGCCGCCGTAGTGATAGGGCAGCCAGCCCCAAGGCTGATTGCCGATGAAGGACCAGCCGCCAAGTCCAGACGAGAAAAACCAGTTGCCGTTGTCGAAGGGCGACCAGCCGATGCCGACGCCGTAAGGCTGCCAGCCGTATCCGAAACCGGAGATGGGATAGAAGCCTCCGTAAGTGTAGAGGTCGGCGAATCCCGACGTGTAGGCGGAAGTATTTGAGTATTGCATCGCAGCGTTGGTGGCAGTCACGACGCTATCTTCGCGTCCGGAGACCCAGCGATCGAAGTCATCGCTTTCAGCGGCGCGGCCGACGGAGGCGTTGGTGTCCTCGCCGGCGTGCATGGTGAAGGATTCGCCTTTGGCGAGTACGGCGCGGTCTTCTTGACGCACCACGGCGACATGACCCTTAAGCACCGAGACGGTGCTGCCGTCGTCGAAATTGTCCATGCGGAAATTAGCGCGGCTGCCGGCTTCGGCGGTGAAATCGACGCCGGTGACGCTGAAGTAGTCGCTGTTTGCGGGATTGGCGTAGAACGAGCCGGTGCCCTGGCGAAGGATTAGGCGGGTGGTAAGCGCGCCGTCATCGAGAGAGAGATCGAAAAATTCGAGGACGCTATTTTCATTGAGGAAAGCCATGGCGCCGTTTTCGAATTCGACTTCGGCGCGGCCGTGATCGGTGGCGATGACGTCGTGTTCGCGGATGGGGAGATTCAACTCGGCGCGGTCCCAGGTGACTTTGTCATTGGCAAGAGGATCGCCTTTGGAATCGTGCAGGATGCGCACGTCGCCTTGCACGAGGCTGAGACGGATGATGCGGGCGTGGCTGGCAGCGGTGTAGGACGGATGCAACGCGGTGAAGCCAATCGCAAGAACGGAAATTAAAAAGACGTGCAGAAAAGTGCGGGAAGACATGGATTACCCCTGCCCGGACACGCTAGAAGGTGCATGGATGGCAACGGTCTCGCGCCTGGAATATGGTCTCGCGCGGTAGTGGGGGCGTCAAGGGGTGCGGACTGCACTAAAAACGCAGGTAATGACGAAGGTCGAAGAGTTTAGCGCTGGATTTAGCGGAATTGAGCAGAGCGGCCGTGAGGCCCGCGGAGATTGGCACGGTCGAGATTTTCCCGGAGGTTCATGAGGGTGAGAAAGGTGCTGAGTATGCGGGCCTTGAGGTCGTCGGTGAGCGGGAGGCCACTGGTGGCGACGCGGCCGAGGCGTTCGCCGTGCTCGGTGATGAACTTTATGATTTCGCGCTGGCGCTCGTGCGGGGTGTTGCCCAAGGCGGTCTCACGGCGCATCTCGGAGCAGCGATTTTCGACTGACAAGGTGAAATGCAAAACACAGAGATTGTGCTCGCGTAACGCCGGCGGCACGTCTACCTTGCAGCCCTTAACCTCGCAATCATTCGCCATGGAGCCTCGGAAAGGCGTGCATGAATAGGTAACATCCAATCCCGTAGAAAATCCAGCACGGAGGAAACGGTTGGCGCGAATTCTACACGAGTCAGGGCGTATACCGTCCAGAGGGACAGGTTGGTGAATAAAGAATTGACACTCGTGCAATGCAACTGTATAAAAATACAGTAGTATGCATATTCGAGGAAATTGTGACTGATGGGCGCGCGCAAGACATTTCGGCACGGACAGATTTTGCGGCTGGTGAGCGACGGTTCAATCGCGAACCAGGAGGAGTTGCGGCGGAGGCTGGCGGCGCAGCGGTTGCGGGTGACGCAGGCAACGCTTTCGCGGGACTTGACGGAGTTGCGGCTGATCAAGACGCAGGAGGGCTACAAGGTTGCGGCGGTTTCCGTGGATGATTCGCCGTTGCCGAGGTTGGCGCGGGCGTTGGGAGAATTTTTGCAGGACATCCGGCCGGCGGAAAATATGTTGGTGTTGAAGACGCCGCCGAGTGGAGCGCAGCCGCTAGCGGCGGCGGTGGATGGCGCGAAGTTTCCAGAAATTGCCGGGACGATTGCGGGAGACGACACGGTTTTGATCATCACGCCGAACAGAAAGACGCGCGAAGCGTTGCAGCGGCGCATTGAAGCGTTGGTGAAATGAGGGATCCCGAGCAAATTGCGGTAGTGGGCGTGACCGGCTACACCGGGTTTGAACTGGCGCGGATATTAGTGCGGCATCCGAAGGTGGCCGCCGCGACGTTTTATGTACGCGATACGAATGGCGCGAAGTGCCTGGATGAATTGTTTCCCCAGTTGCGAGGTCGCGGGGATGCACCGCTGCGGACTTTTTCGGTGGGGGCGGTAGCGGAGAGCAAGGCGGGGACGGCTTTTTTGGCGACGCCGCATGATGTTTCGGCGGGAGTGGCGCCGGAGTTGATTGCGGCAGGGATGCGCGTGGTGGATTTGAGCGGAGCGTTCCGGTTTCGCGACGGAGCGACGTTCAAGAACTGGTACAAGTTGCCAGCGGCGCCCGTGAAATTACTGGCGGAGGCGGTGTACGGGGTGCCGGAAATTTACGGTGAGCAGATTAAAGATGCGCGACTGGTGGCGAATCCGGGTTGTTATGCGACGAGCGTAATTCTGGCGTTGCGGCCGCTCACGGACGCGGGGTGGGTTGCGGCGGAAAGCGGCGTGGTATGCGATTGCAAATCGGGCGCGAGTGGCGCGGGAAAAGAACTGCGGCGCGATTTGCAATTTGTCGAGGTGGACGACAATTTCAAAGCCTATAACCTTTTTTCGCACCGGCATACGCCGGAAATACTGGAACATACCGGGCTAGCGGAATCGCAGGTGATGTTTACGACGCATTTGTTACCGGTGAGCCGGGGGATTTTGTCGACGATTTACGTGACGCTGGCTTCGCCGCAAAGCGCCGAAGCGGTGGAGGCGCTGTACCGAAAATTTTATGCCGGGCGGCCGATGGTGCGAATCTGGCCGGCGGGGAAATTGCCGGAGTTGCAGCACGTGGCGCATACGAATTTTGCGGATATTGGATTTGTTTTGGACCGAAGCGGGCGGCGGCTGATCGTCGTTTCCTGTCTCGACAATTTGGGGAAGGGCGCGGCAGGGCAGGCGGTGCAAAATTTCAATCACATGCTTGGGATAGAGGAGCAAACGGCACTGCAATGAAAATCGTAATCAAGTTTGCGGGGGCGTTACTGGAAGATGACGGCGTGGTACGCAGCCTGGCTCGGCAGGTGGCTGCTTTAACCGCGGATGGGCACCAGATTCTGGTGGTGCATGGCGGCGGAAAGATTTTCACCGCGACGCTGAAGCGCATGGGGATCGAAAGCAAATTTGTCGGCGGGTTGCGAGTGACGGATCGCGATTCGCGGGACGTGGCGGTGATGGTGTTCGCGGGCTTGTTGAATAAAAGAGTGGCCGCGGCGATTTCAGCCGAGGGGCAGCCGGCGGTGGGAATTTCCGCGGCGGATGCGCAATGCTTCAGCGCGGAACCGATGATGCATAACGAGGTGGAAGGCAGTCTGGGGTTCGTGGGTTATTTGACGGGAATGAACCGGAGTTTCATCGAGTCGCTGTGGAACAATGGATTGGTGCCGGTGGCGCCGTGCCTGGGGTTGGGCGCCGACAACGAGTTGTACAACATCAACGCGGATCATATGGCGGCAGCGTGCGCGGAATTTCTGGACGCGGACCAATTGATTTATTTGACGGACGTCGCGGGAGTTTTGAACGGAGGGCGCGTGCTGTCGGCGGTGAGCTGCGCGGAGATTGAGCGGCTGGTGCAGTGCCGGGTGGTTTCCGGCGGGATGATTCTGAAACTGGAAGCGGCGAAACGGGCGATCGAAGGCGGGGTGCGCGAAGTGCGAATCGTTGGGGGAACGGCCACTGACGCATTGTTATTGGCTTCGCGATCCGTGGCTTCCGGGCCCGCGAGCGAGGGAGAAAATCCGATTATTCCTGGGACGCTGGTGATGAGGGAAGTACGAAACGCGGCGCAGTCGGCGCTGTCGGCGGCGTGATGCGGAACGCTGCAAAAAAATCGATGATTGCTCCGGCCGCCAACGGCTCGAAGTTTGGGGGCAAGAGGCTTCGGGGCGAGACTGCAGACACGCGGGTGCAAGAGGCGGAGAAGTTTTTGCTGCCGACCTACAAGCGCGGGTCTTTTTTGCTGGAGCGCGGGCGGGGTTGCTATGTCT
>DATCOK010000264.1:0-3692 GCA_036564765.1 Candidatus Acidiferrum sp.
GTCAATGGCAGCGGCATGCACACCAACGTCTCGGTGAGCAAAGGCAAGACCAACCTGTTCTGGGATGCCAAGGGCGAAGAAAAACTGAGCAAGTTTGGCTGGTCGTTCGTCGATCGCATTTTGACCCACGGCAATGATATTTGTTTGCTGCTGAACGCCAGCGTCAACGCCTATCGCCGTCTTGACCCGCACTTTGAAGCACCCAACCAGATCAAAGCGTCGCCAGTCGATCGCGGCTCCATGATTCGCATCCCCATCGGCAACGAAAAGAGTTCACGCGTGGAAGTGCGCTCCGTCGCGCCGGACGCCAATCCGTACCTCGTAATGTATTCGATCTTTAAGGCTGGCCTGGAAGGCGATACCGCCAAGATCAAGAATCTTCGGCAGGCCGAACGCTATTTGCCGG
Organism: Candidatus Acidiferrum sp.; assembly: GCA_036564765.1. Lineage (GTDB taxonomy): Bacteria > Acidobacteriota > Terriglobia > Acidiferrales > UBA7541 > Acidiferrum. Next base: position 407 of record DATCOK010000264.1, read on the forward strand.
ATAACATTTACACCGCGATTGAACATTTCAGAAAGTCGGCGTGGACCACCAAATTATTGGGCGAAGATGTGAAAGGCCGTTACGCGGATCTGAAAGAAGCGGCCGCCGATCGCTGCTCGCGGCAACTCGGCACGTTCGTGAAGGTCCCGGAAGTGCAGTACCACCACGAAGTCTACAACCAGTATTTGTGGAATAAGTTCTAGCAACAACTTCATCAGGATTTCTTCATCGGGGAGCGGCTTTTACCGGCCGCTCCCTTACTTTTTTGTAATCCGATTTCTTTGCTCTCAACTAGGTCGCTCTTTGCGGTTGTGATATGTTTTTTAGGGCTGCGCGCGTACACACTCGCCCATTTTTACGCGGCGTTACCGGATTAGCGGCGCCGCCATCTTCGGAGGATTCTGCTTCATGAAAAGTTCGTACAACGGGCAAGTGGTTCCGGACGGCGGTCAAGCCATCGGATATTCCGGCGGCGAATTGAAGGTGCCGGATACGCCGATCATTCCGTTTATCGAGGGAGATGGAACCGGGCGGGACATTTGGAAGGCGTCGCGGCGCGTGTTCGATGCCGCAGTAGAGCAAGCGTACGGCGGCAAGCGCCGAGTCGCCTGGTTCGAAGTGTTTGCCGGCGAAAAAGCCTTCAACACATTCAAAGAATGGCTGCCCAACGATACCGTCGACGCCATCCGCGATTTCCGCATTGCCATCAAAGGGCCGCTGACCACTCCGGTGGGCGGCGGGATTCGCTCGCTGAACGTAGCGCTGCGCCAGTTACTGGATCTGTATTCCTGCGAGCGGCCGGTGCGCTATTTCGCGGGAGTTCCCTCCCCCGTGAAACATCCCGAGAAGATGGATATCGTTATTTTTCGCGAGAATACCGAAGACGTATACATCGGCATCGAGTGGAAGTCGGGGAGCGCCGACGCCAAAAAGCTATTGGAATTTTTGAACAACGACATGTTAAAGGACGCGAAGAAACAGATTCGCTGGGACTCCGGCGTGGGCATTAAGCCGATTTCACCCACCGGCACGAAACGGTTGGTGCGGCGCGCCATCAAGTTCGCGCTTGCCAACAACCGGCCCAGCGTCACCTTGGTCCATAAAGGCAACATTCAGAAATTCACCGAAGGCGCGTTTCGTGATTGGGGCTACGATCTCGCGCGCGAGGAATTTCGTGCTCAAACCATCACCGAGCGGGAGGGCTGGATTCTCGACAACCTGGACAAGCATTCAGAGCTGAGCGTGGAACAGAACGCCGCGCTGATTGAGCCCGGACTCGAGCAGGCCACCGACGATTTCAAAAAGAAAATTTATGACGAAGTAAAACAGACCATCGACGCGATTTCCTCCACGCATGGCAAAGGCCAGTGGAAGAAGAAACTGCTGATCAACGATCGAATCGCCGATTCCGTCTTTCAGCAGGTGCTGCTGCGCGCCGATGAGTACAGCGTGTTGGCCACCTCCAATCTGAACGGCGATTATTTGTCGGATGCCTGCGCCGCGCAGGTCGGCGGGCTGGGCATGGCGCCTGGTTCGAATATTGGAGATGGCTTCGGCGTGTTTGAAGCCACGCACGGCACCGCCCCGAAGTATGCCGACAAGGATGTGATCAATCCGAGTTCCGTGATGCTCTCAGGCGCGATGATGTTCGATTTTCTCGGTTGGAGCGAAGCCGCCAAACTAATCGAAGACGGCATCGCCAAGACCATTCAGCAGAAGCGCGTCACCTACGACCTCGAACGCCTGATGCCGGGCGCCACCAAACTCGGCACCGCGGCGTTCGCCTCGGCGATTATTGAAAATATGACTGCAGCTACAGTGGCGGCACGTTAAGACCTTCGTTCCACTTCAGGAGAACCAGAGAAATGCGTAAGAAAGTCACAGTGGTGGGCAGCGGATTTGTGGGTTCGACGACGGCGCAGCGCATTGTCGACGCCGACCTCGCGGATGTAGTAATCACGGACATTCTCGATGGCGTGCCTGCGGGTAAAGCGCTGGACATGATGGAGTCCGGCCCGATCACGCGCACCGACTCGCACGCTATCGGAATCTCCACCAACACCGGCGACTACAGCGGCACGGCCGGGAGCGACATCGTGGTCATCACCGCGGGCTTCCCGCGCAAGCCAGGCATGAGCCGCGACGATTTGTTGAAAGCCAATTACGACGTGGTGAAAGCGGTGGTCGAGCAGATCGTCAAACATTCGCCCGACTGCATCATCATCGTGGTCACCAATCCGCTGGACGCCATGGCCCAGGCGGCTTTCAAAGTGAGCGGCTTCCCCAAACACCGCGTGCTGGGCATGGCCGGCGTGCTGGACTCCGCGCGGATGAGCACTTTCGTGGCGATGGAATGCAAGGTGAGCGTCGAAAACGTACACTCCTTCGTGCTCGGCGGGCATGGCGACGACATGGTGCCGCTGCCGCGCTACTCCACGGTGGCGGGAATTCCGCTGCCGGATTTGCTGCCGAAGGAGCGCATCGACGCCATCGTGGAGCGCACCCGCAAAGGCGGAGCCGAAATTGTGAACCTGCTCAAAACCGGTTCGGCATACTACGCGCCCTCCGCGGCCGCGGTGGAAATGGTCGAAGCGATTCTCAAAGACAAGAAGAAAATCTTGCCCTGCGCGGTCTACCTCGAAGGCGAATACGGGATTAAAGGGCTTTTCGTGGGCGTACCCGTCAAGTTGGGAACCAAAGGTGTCGAAGAAATCGTACAGATCAAGCTGACCGCGGAAGAAAACGCCGCGCTACAAAAGTCATCCGCATCGGTGAGAGAACTAGTCACCGTTCTCGGCTTGTAAAAACCGGATCAAAATAAAAGCTTGTTGCCCCACTCTAGGTTTCTTAAGTTGGGGCTCTTTATCCTTTCAGAAAACAAAACGCTTTCGTTATGAGGCCGCTTTACCAGCCCCAGATTTTCTGCGCTCCCACCACCAGTGCCAGAGTAAATGCCGCGATAACCACTTCCCCGATCGCGCCCACTAGAAAAGGCCGCAACCCTTGCTTGCGCATCTCCCGGAAGTTGGTGCGCAGACCCACTCCCGCGAAAGTCAGCAGAAACGCCCAACGCGAAAGATTCGCCAGCGCCCCGACCTGATCCTTGGAGAAAAAGTGGTACGTGGCCAGCACGGAAATCAGTAAGAAGCCCAAAACAAATTTCGGAAATTTCTGCCACAGGAAGCTGGCTTTATTTTTGACGGTTTTAGCCTGACCCTGCCCCGCCCAATAAATGGCGTAGGCCAGAACCACGAACCCGATCATGGCGTTGCGCGTAGTCTTGGCC
>DATCOK010000265.1:0-7404 GCA_036564765.1 Candidatus Acidiferrum sp.
CATTGAATCTGGTCCCAATAGATTTCCAGGTTGGTGCGCAGCCGTACTTTGTGCGGTGTGCCCGCACTAAACACGTTGCTTAGATCGATCAAGCAGATTTTCTTACGTCCCGCGGGAAAACCTAAATTCTGTATGGCGGCGGTCCATCCGCCGCGTCCGTCCGGTACTTCGAGACTTAGACCGCGGGCATGCTCGTGAATTCCCTGCGTAATGGCCACGTTAATCGACGAATCGCTGGGATGCATCCAGCCTTTGGCGATCAGCCACAATGGGCCGCTGGCTGGCGCGTCTTCGCCGAGATCCAACTCTACGTAGTGGTCGCGCGTCACACCCTGATACTGGCCGCGAGAAAAATTATCCAGGTAGTTTCCGTCGAGTTCCGCGACCGTCGCGGTGACATCACGCCCATCGTCATCTAGCGCGTGTGCGAATTTATGCGGCGTCTCGACTACGGTGATCGCCGGCTTGACGGCCGGAACGACAAAGCGTTCATCGACAAAAATCTCCGTTCCAGCAGGGTGGTCGACGGTCATAAGCGCGAGATAGTCGTAATAGTAGGTCTCCCACAGCTCCGCGGTGATGCGCAGATCGTAGAAGCCGTCGTGAGGCGCCAATTCGTTCGCGCCGATTTTGTACCACTCTTCGGTCGCCGCAATGCGCGCCGTGCCGGTGTTATTGATACGCAAGCCCAGCGCGGAACTCCACGGCACCGCGTCTTTCACGAAGCGAATGGCTGTGCCGTCGAACGCAAACAGGAACGGGCATGAACCTTTGAGGCGCTGCTCGGTGACCACTTGTTGATCGGCCTTCATGTCGAATTCCGCGCGCACCGAGCCGTTGGGCCACAAAATGCGCGCCACATCCACCCCGGTCTGCTCGCCGAGTCCAAAATGCATTTCGGGCCCGGTGATGGGCTGCTTCTGCACCAGCAAACCGGAGCGCACTTCCATTTCGCCGCCGATGCCAAACGGATTGATGCGTTGATCGCCGGTGGCCTGCCGCGCCCGCGGGCGAATGGTCTGCCAATGATAATTGCGTGTCCCGCGATTTGCGCCGCGCATGGCGCGCCCGTCCGTGGAGAGGCCCAGAAAATCCAGGCGGCCTTTGCCGTCGAGGTCGGCGGCGTCAAAAACTAGCGCCGGGCCGAGCACTTTGGGCAGCAAGGAGAATTTGCGATCTGCGTCACCGAGCCACACCAGCGCGCCGGAAGTATTCTTCGCTGCATCCGGCGAAGTGTGTGCCAGAAACAAATCGAAAGTGCCGTTGTTGTCTAAATCCGCGACACGCAAACGAACTTCACCCGCGAGATTGGTCGCAGCGTCGGGCACCCGCGCGATAACAGCCGCATCCCAATCGGCGCCATCGTTTTTGTCGGAGAGTCGCACAATGTTTCCGTCAGCGGTCACCACCAACAGATCCAGAACGCCGTTGCCATTTGCGTCGGCCACGTCGACCGTCTTCGCGCGCAAAACCATTTGCGGAACAGGGCGCTCGTGGAACTTCCCGCCGCGATCGTTCATGAACACGTGCAACTGCCCGGCACCGTCAATGATGGCCGCGTCTGGATTACCATCGCCGTTGAAATCTGCCCACGCAAAACCTTGCACACCGCTAAACCCTCCGAATGGATAGATCGGAGCAAAGGTCCCGTCGCCGTTATTGCGCAGCATCAACGCCTGGCCTTCTTTTGATCCCGTCACAATATCCAGATCGCCGTCAGCCTCAATGTCAACCGCCCATGCGCCGGAGTAGCGCGCATTCAGGATAGATGCGGACAGCTTGGTCGACGGCGTCACGTCGGTAAATTTGCCGGGACTGTCTTGCCGCCAAAAACGGATACCGCCCGCGCCCGCCAGTACAAAATCGGTTTTGAAGTCGTAATTGAAATCGAGAGATAAAATCCCGTCGACGCCCGGCGCTTCGCTGGCTGCACCACCGGGAAATGCAAATTTCGCGCCGCTGCCTAGGCGCACCTCTTTGCCGTTGGCCAGCGCCACCGTCGGAGGCGCTTCGCTGCTGAGGTTCACAGCTCCGATCCAACTCCATGGACCGCCCTCATCGTTCGGAAACGGCTGGACATCGAAAGTCAACGAGGTGTCCGGAGTCGCGGGCGCAAACACCGGCGACTCCAGCAGCAGGAAGTGCGAGAAAGGTTCAGCCTCTTCGCCGGCCGCAGCTTTAATCACCGCCAGGCTTTTGCGATAACTCTCATCGCGCATCAGCACGTTGCGCAAGAACGCGGTGCGTGTGGCGGCAGGCCGCGTATCCGCGCCGGCCACGGCGGCCTGCAGCGCCATTAACTGCTGCTTGGCTTCCGGCGGCCAATCCGCGGATTGCTTTTCAACGCGCTCCACCGTGGACTTGAGCGTAGCCGCGTCGCCGCGCTTGGCCGCAATGCGGCTCAACTCCAGAAGCGCGGCCAAATTGTCAGGTTGCGTCGCAACGATTTTCTCCACCAACTTCTGAAATTCTGCCGCGCTGCTTTCATCGCCCTGGCGCTCGAGCTCTTCGGCCAGTTGATACGTGGCCCGCAAATTCCGCGGATTTAGTTCCACCGCTTTGCGCCAATCGGCGATGGCCTCCGCGGATTTCCCGCGGCCGCTCTCGAGTAATCCAAGCAGGTAGTAAATGTGATCGTTCTTCGGCGCGAGCTCGCGTGCTTGGCCCAACCGCTGTGCCGCAGCGTCGAAATTTCTCTGGCGCAGCGCCAGAATGCCCCAGTCGGCCCAACCGGCCGGCTCGCCTGCAACAATCTTTGTCGCTTCACCGAGTTTACTTTCCGCGCGTACGTCGTCGCCGACCTGCAACGCAGCCAGCCCGGTGTAAAACGTGGAAACATATTTGCGGTATTCTTCGGAATTCTTAGCCGGCAGATTGTTTCCGCATCCGCTCGAAAAGCAGACAACGCCGCCGCAAAGAATTACCAGCCCGCAGACCGCTACCGGCGGCTTGCCCGCAGCGGCCACCAGTTTTTTCTTGTAACCGCGCTTCACCGAGGCCGCCTTGAACCACAAAAATCCCACGCCCGCGAAGGGCAGTAGATACAGCAGTAAATCCCATCGTCCGAAACCCGGCGGCGTAGCCTCCACGCTCGCCACGGCCTCGCCGTCGCCCTGCGCACTGTGCAGCATCAGCCGCGCGCGCCAGAATTCCTGCACGTCAAAATTTACTTCGGCCTTGAACTCCACTTGCCCGCGTAAATTTTCCCGTCGCGTGGGATAGATCACTTCGGCCAATCGTCCGCTGACCGGTTGAATTCCCAGGTCGATTTTCAGGTCGTCAGGAATTTTGGAACCCGGCGCCGCATCCACCATCACAAAAAATGTTCCGATGCCCACGTCCGGATGGGTCCACAGCGAAACGATGCAGGGCCCCGCTCGCCTATCGGAAATAATCGGGAATGGCGGCCCGTTGTGCGCACGCGCCGTCGAAACAAAAATCAAGACAAGCAGGGTCACCAGTAGCGAGCGAAGTATCCCCAAACGTACGCTCCGCTGTGTTTGCCAACCTATTTTCAACTTGGTAGTCATCCGCAAACTTTGCGCCTCAACCGCCCATCAACATGGCGCGCATTTCCATCGGCTGATACATCAGCCACAACGACGCCAGGAATAAAATCGCGCTCACTGAAGCCCACGGCGCAAACGCGCTCATGACTTTCCCCGGCGCATCTTCCTCCGCCAACCGGTAAGCCACCAGCAGCGAACCCGCCAGCCCGAGCAGCAAAAATCCAATTTCCATCGGCTGTATGAAGCGCGACGGAATTCCCGTCAACCGCCAAGCGGGCGCGCCGAGCACCGGCCAGCCCAGGCTCGCAAACAAATTCTGGGTCGCCGGAATTGCCGTATACAGCCCGCTGAAAAAGTGGAAACCGTAGTGGGCCAGCCACATGCCAAACCCGATGGGTGCCAAGGCGTAGGAGTAGCGCACCGCCAACGGCAAGAGGCGCGAGCGGGTACCGCTCCACACTTTCGTCAACCAAGCCGCAAGCCCCAGCAGCACTACGGGCTCAACCACCAGAAAAAATCCAAACATTACCGCGAGCACCGGAGCCTCGCGCTCGACATGCAACACTCCGCCCAGCCACTTCTGCACCGCGTACACCGGACTCACCATGCCAAACGCATTGAGGAGCGCGCCAAACGTAAAGACCATCACCAGCGCGGCAATATCCTTGCGCCGTGAAAACCAGCCAATCCCCGAGCGCGGCGGGTCGCTCATTAACTCCGACGCCGGCAGGCGGCTGGTGATCCCCACATTGTCGTGCGGGCAAGCGTGCACGCAATCGAGGCAAAAGGTGCAATCCATGTTACCGGCTTTGAGCGGCTGAAAAAGCGCCAGCTCGCAACCGCGCTGCAGCACCACAAAATCCAGCGCGGCCTGCGGCGAAGAATGCACTTCGCGGCGCCCCCGGATGCAATCCTTGGTTTTGCACGCATCACAAACTTCCGGCTCGCGAACTTTTACTTCTAGTGGCGAAATTGCCGAGGCTACGAAATTAAACTGCCCGATGGGGCACACAAATTTGCAAAACGTCGCGTGCTTGAATATGCCATCGATTGCAAGCGCCGCAACAAAATACCCAACGATCAGCCCCGCTGTCGAAAACGGCGAGTTCCACAGATCGAACAATTCGTAGACAAAGAGAATCAGCGCGAAAAGCCCGACCGCGAGCCACTTGTTTCGCAGCGCGCGCGGCCAGTTCATCCACGGCTTGAAAATTCGACGCGCGGCGTTGCGCACCGCCATGAACGGACACGCCAGGCAAAAGAAATTCCCGGCGCATAGCAGCACTAGCACCAGTGCGCCGCGAAAATGCACCCAGGTCAGAACCGTGGCCAGATTTTTTGGCGCGAGCGACGGCCCGAACAAGCCCTGCAGGATCATCACCACGCTGATTACCAGTAACGGAATCTGCAGCGCAGTCCGCGCATGGCGCCACCGCAGAAAAGGCCCCACCACTGGCGCGCGCAGCAAATCGAATTCAGGCGAAACGGAAGTAGGTACGGGCGGGTTGGTCGACAGGGTAGACAAACGTGCTCAATAGCTCGGCTGGCAATCCAGAAATCTCTTTCTCAAAAGCTCAGCAGCAGCTTCTCAGCGAAGCCCCAAACATTTCAGGCTGGTTGCGCGTCCAGCACGCGTTCCCGGTGCAACGAGCACGTGCACGCGGCCTGCTGCTCACCGACCGGCGGAAACATGTGGTAGTACATGCCGATCACCATGGGCACAAACACCACGGAGTTGTAGAAGAGGTGCAGCTCCACGCGCGGAATCACCAACTGCAGGATGCTCACCGGCACCGGTTTACCCCAGAAGTTGTGATGCAAGGTCGCCTGGGTAATCAACAACAAATGTTCGAAGTGGTGCCAGAACTGGATCACCAAAGCGACGGTCCACCATGTGCGCGACGTTCCGGTGAAGCCCTTGCGCAGCACCCAGATGCCAATCAGCATCACCAGCGCATAGCCGTAATGCAGCACTTCCGATTTGATCAGCCACGGGTACCACAGGCCGAGAATCCCGCCGGCGATCGCGCGCGGCCAGCCCATCACATAAATTTGATACGCCTGCACCAAGTGCTCGCCCCAATGTCCCAGCACAATGGCCATGAACAGCAGCAGCGCGGGCTTGTGCCACCTGGAATTCAATTTGTCGTACAACGTGTCGCCGGTCACGTTGGCATGCAGGCCTTGCATGCTGGAAGCGGTTGCACCCATAAACTCCTCTTTCGCAATGCGTTGGGGGCGTGAACTGCTGCAGTTTCGGTACCTTCCCACGGCGTCCTCCGCAGGGTCAATAGTTGTTTTGTATTAGCTTCGCCGCCAGCCTTTTCAAGTTTCAATACCTCGTCAGAGATCATGAATCACCTTGGGGGCAACAGCGGCCCGCAACGCGTTCATCACAGCCAGAATGTCGATAACTTCTTGAGTGATGGCGCCACTGACCGGACTTAAATGACCGGTGGCCGCGAAGGCCATGCCGATGACGCTTAATGCCATGCCACCCACAGCGCTCTGGAGTGCGATGGATCGCATCCGGCGGCTGATGTGCATGAACTCGTCCACCTTGTTCAGGGAGTTATCCATGATCACGACGCCGGCCGCTTCCGAAGTCACGTCGCTGTTCTGTCCGATCGCCATGCCTACTGTGGCGGCCATCATAGCCGGGGCGTCATTAATGCCGTCTCCTACATAAAGAGTCTTGGCGGCAGCAGTTTCCTTGCGGACGATCGCAAGCTTCTGTTCAGGACTTTTCTGCGCGTAGATCTCGGTGATACCCACTTGCTCAGCGAGGTAACGAGCCTCCGACTCGCGATCTCCCGACACGATCATAATCCGCTGGAACTGGTGCTTCGGACCCAAATGCTTCACGAAGGAGCGGCTCTCCGCTCGGGGCGCGTCGCGAAAGCGCAAGGTGGCTGCGTAGCGACTGTCGATGGCCACCACGCACTCGAGTCCACCACCGACGGGGGGAAGTTGATCGATGCCGGCGATCTTCTGTGCCGCGAGCTTGGCGCGGCTAGTGATCTGTAATTCATGGCCCGACATGGTTCCGCGCAGCCCCTGACCGGGGTGTTCGCTCACCTCGGTGGCCTCGGGCAACGCCAGCGCTTCCTCTTTAGCTGCCGCCAGGATGGCTCTCGCCAACGGATGCTTGGAGTAGCGCTCCAGACTTGCCACCAGTGTCAGCACCTCTCGCGGCGTAAAACCAGGAGCCATGAGTTGCTCCGTCAGTTTTGGCTCGCCATAAGTGAGCGTTCCAGTCTTGTCGAAAATCGCAGTCCGACATCCGGAGATTTGCTCCAGTACGACTGGACTCTTAACGATAATCGCGCGTCGAGCACAAAGGGAAATCGAACCGATGATGGCGATGGGAATCGCGAGCAGCAACGGGCACGGCGTGGCAATGACCAACACGGCAAGGAAACGGATCGATTCGCCACTGATCACCCAGGCTAAAGTGGCCACGGTCAGGGCGACCGGCGTGTAAATGGCTCCCAGTTGATCGCCAAGCCGCCGCAACTGCGGCCGCTTAGACTCAGACTCGCGCATGACTTCCATGATCTTCGCGTAGCGCGAATCGGCCGCTCGCTGAGTCGTGCGAATGGTTAGGGCCGACTCGCCGTTGATCGCGCCGGAGATCACCGTGGAGCCGTTGGTCTTGGTAATCTTGAACGGCTCACCGGTTAGATAGGATTCGTCCATCACCCCGTGGCCATCGGTTACCACGCCATCAGCCGGGCAAATCTCATGCGGATAAATTACGAGGGTATCGCCCACCGCAATCTCCGCGAGGGCCACATCCAGCATTTCCGTCGCGCCTTTCCGGTGGGCCACCGAAGGCATCCGTTTGGCCAGCGCGGCCAGCACGGAAGAGGCGTTGCGCAACGCGTAACTCTCG
>DATCOK010000266.1:0-3890 GCA_036564765.1 Candidatus Acidiferrum sp.
GCTTTGAGCTGCACCAGTTGCTCGACCAGTTCGGGGCCGAGCGAGCCGTCGCCATGCGCGAGCCAGCGAACCGCGGTGTTTTCATGGCCGGCAGGAATTTTTACGAATTGTTTGGCTTTGCGCGCCAGCTTGATGTCGTTCGAATTGAGGACAAAAAGTTTTGTGCCGAAGTGGCGGATGCCGGAGCGAATCTGCCAGGCGACCAGGGGATTCTGATTGGTGGGATCGTTGCCGATCAACAAAACGATTTTCGATTGATACAACTGCTCCATGGTCAGCATGGAGTCATGGGCGCGCTCGCCCAGCGCGGTCACCAGGCCGGTGTAGTCGATGGTGCGGTGATGATCGATGTTGTTGGTGCCAAAGGTCTGACGCGCCAGCCGCTGGAAGAGATAATTCTCTTCGTTAGAAGTGCGATTCGAACCGATGAAGCCGATGGCGTCCTTGCCGCCGGTGTCGTAGACCTGTTTGAGCCTGGTGGCGGCGGCTTGCGCGGCTTCTTCCCAGGAGACGGGATAGAGTTCATTTCCGCGGCGCAGCAAAGGCTGCTTGATGCGCTCGGGATGCTTGGTGAAATCGAAGCCGAAGCGGCCTTTGACGCAGAGAAAGTCTTTATTGATGCCGGAAAGGTCGCGGTTGTTGGAGCGCATGATTTCGTGGTTGCGCACGCTCAAGGTAGTTTTGCAGCCGTTCGAACAGTGGGTGCAGATGGTGGAGGGATACTGCATTTCCCATGGGCGAGCTTTATAGCGATAGGTTCCGCTGGTGAGCGCGCCGACGGGGCAAATGTCGATGCACATGCCGCACTCTTCGCAATCGAGATGATCGCCGCGGTTGGGGATGATCACGCTGTTGACGCCGCGCATGCCCACGCCCAGAGCCTTGACGTCCATGCCTTCGTCGCACACGCGCACGCAACGGAAGCACAGAATGCAGCGGGGAGCGTCGTAGTAGACCAGTTCGGACCATTTTTCTTCGGGGCGATGAATTTTTTCTTCGATGAAGCGGCTGGTATCCGCGCCGTAGCGGAAGACCATGTCCTGCAACTCGCACTCGCCGCCCTTGTCGCACACCGGACAATCGAGCGGGTGGTTAGTGAGCAAAAATTCGAGCATGTACTTGCGGGCGTCGCGGACCTGCTGGGTATTGGTGCGCACGACCATGCCTTCGGTGGCGACCAGGGTGCAGGCTGTCTGCATCTTGGGCATTTTTTCCACTTCGACGAGGCACATGCGGCAGGCGGCCTGCAGGGAAAGTCCCGGGTAGTAACAGAAGGAAGGCACCTCGGTGCCGATGCGGCGGGTGGCTTCAATCACCAGCGTGCCGGGCGACACGTGGACGTCGCGGTCGTTAATCTTCAGAGTAATCAGTTTTTGGTCAGCCATGGAGTAAGGTCATCGATCTTAGCGAGAACCCACCAGCGCCTCCGCTGATTTGTACGCGCAGCGGCCGTGCAGGTGATCCTCAAATTCGTTGCGCCATTTCTGCACGATGCTGATGGTGGGCATCGCGGCCGCGTCACCCAGCGGGCAGAAGCTGCGCCCAAGAATATTTTTAGAAAGCTCGCCGATCATGTCGATGTCCTGCGGTCGGCCGTAGCCGGCATGCAGGCGATCGAGCATCTTGCGCAGCCAACTGGTGCCTTCGCGGCAGGGAATGCACCAGCCGCAGGATTCATGCGCGTAAAAATGCATGATGCGGCGGGCCATATCCACCATGCAGGTATCTTCGTCCATGACCACCATGCCGCCGGAACCGAGCATGGAGCCGGCTTTGGCCACGGAATCGTAATCCATCGAAATATCGATCTCGTCGGCGGTGAGCAGCGGGCAGGAACTGCCTCCGGGGATAACCGCTTTCAACTTTTTTCCGGCGGTGATGCCGCCGGCCATGCCGTAGATAAATTCCTTCATGTTCATGCCCAGAGGAATCTCGTAGATGCCGGGCTTGTTGATGTGGCCGGAGACGCACAGCAGACGCGTGCCGCCGTTCTTGGGAGTGCCGAGATTGGCGTAGTGTTCGCCGCCGTTGAGAATGATGGTGGGCACCGCGCTTAACGTTTCCACGTTATTGATGACGGTGGGGCAGCCGTACAAGCCGACAACCGCCGGGAAGGGAGGCTTGATGCGAGGATACCCTCGTTTACCTTCGAGCGATTCCATCAGTGCGGACTCTTCTCCGCACTCGTAAGCGCCCGCGCCGGTGTGGATGAGCAGATCGAAATCGAAGCCCGAGCCCTGAATATTTTTGCCGAGGTAGCCGCGCTGGTAGGCTTCATCCATCGCTTTCTGCACGATGTTGAGAATGTCGCGGTATTCGCCGCGAATGTAGATGAAGCCCTGATGCGAACCGATGGCGCGGCCGGCAATGATTATGCCTTCGATCAACTGGTGCGGATCCATTTCCATGAGCGGGCGGTCTTTGCAGGTGCCCGGCTCGGACTCGTCAGCGTTGCAGATGACGTAGCGGGCCTTCGGCGAATCCTTAGGGACGAACGACCACTTCATGCCAGTAGGGAAGCCCGCGCCGCCGCGACCGCGGAGATTCGACTTTTTCATTTCGTCGATGATCGATTCCGGAGTCATCTGCTTGAGAGCTTTTTCGAGGGCCTGGTAGCCCTGGTTCTGCAGGAAGACATCGATGCTGGTGGAATTCTGAATCCCCCAGAGTTTGCTGATGACCGGAACTTCTCCGGGCTCGCGGGGATGCAGCGCGCCGGAGATAACCTTTTCCGGTTCACCGGGGCGGCCGTTGTCGAGCGACTCGATCAGGCGGTCGAATTTCAGCGGCGTGAGATTTTCGTAGAAGTCGTAGTTAACCTGTAGCGCGGGCGCGCCGGTGCACGCGCCGATGCATTCCACTTCTTCGAGAGAGAAAACGCCATCGGCGGTGGTTTCCTTGTTGCCGATCTCCAGGCGCTTCTTCGCGCGCTCGAGCAATTCATTGCCGCCGCGCAACATGCAAGCCACGTTGGTGCAGACCTGCACGTGGTATTTACCCATGGGCTTGCGATGCAGCATTGAGTAGTACTCTGCGGTCTCTTCGACCTGCACGGTGTGAAGGCCGAGGCGCTGGGCGATTTCCGCGATAAGTTCGTCGCTGACGTAGCCGATTTCATCCTGGGCGTACAGCAGCATGGGGATGAGCGCGCTGCGCTTTACCGGATACGCGTTCTGCAGGTGATTGAAGCGCTCAGTGAGTTGCGGGGACATTTTCAATTTCACTAGCGGTCCACCTCTCCGAGCACGATGTCGATGGTGCCGATGCAGGCGACGACGTCGGAGATCAATTGACCTTCGACGAGTTTGGGCAGCGCCTGCAGATTGATGTACGAGGGCGAGCGGAAATGCACGCGCAACGGTTTAGGCGCGCCATCGCTGGCGATGAAACAGCCGAGTTCGCCACGGGGGGATTCCACGGTGACAAAGGCTTCGCCGGGCGGCGGCGAAAAGCCCTCGGTGAAAATTTTGAAATGGTAGATGAGCGCTTCCATCTCCGTTTTCATTTTTTCGCGCTGCGGCGGAACGATACCGGGCGCATCGGTCTTGATGGCTCCTTCGTCGGTAATCTTGGCCATGGCCTGGCGAATAATCTTGAGGCTTTCGCGCATTTCCGCGACGCGAATCATGTACCGCCCGAAGCAGTCGGAGTCGGTGCGCGTGGGGACGTCAAAGTCGAATTCTTCGTAGCTGGAGTAGGGGAAAAGTTTGCGATTATCGTAGGCCACACCCGCGGCGCGGAGCGTAGGGCCGGTCATGCTGAGGGCGATGGCATCTTCCGCGGTGATGTACCCGACATTTTTGGTGCGGCTCATCCAGATGCGATTTTCGGTGAGCAGCGTTTCGTACTCATCGATGCGGCTGGGCATCATTTTCAGGAAGCGCTCGAGC
>DATCOK010000267.1:0-1750 GCA_036564765.1 Candidatus Acidiferrum sp.
TCCCCGAACCCTCCATAACGTTCGCCGTCGAGCCCAAGACCCGCGCGGACGAAGACAAGATCGGCGTTTCCATCCACAAAATTCTGGAAGAAGATCAGGCCCTGCATTTTTCGCGCGATCCGCAAACCAAGGAATTTCTACTGGCCGGATCCGGGCAGCAACACATTGAAGTGGTCGTCGCCAAATTGCACAAGCGCTATCACGTGGACCTGACGCTCAAGCCGCCGAAGGTCGCCTACCGCGAAACCATTCGCGGGCGCGCCGACGCCGAAGGCAAACACAAAAAGCAGTCCGGTGGCCACGGCCAGTTTGGCGTTTGCCGCATCAAGATGGAGCCCAGCGAACGCGGCAAGGGAATCGAGTTCGTCGACGATATTTTCGGCGGCTCCATTCCCAAGAACTGGATTCCGTCCGTCGAAAAGGGCATTCGCGATGCTGCGGCCCGCGGCTATCTCGCGGGCTTCCCGGTGGTCGATTTTCGCGTGAGCTTGTACGACGGCAAGTATCACGACGTTGATTCGAGCGACATGGCCTTCAAAATTGCCGGCTCGCTGGCCTTCAAGGAAGCCATGAAGGCCGCCAAGCCCGCACTGCTTGAGCCCATCATGCACGTGGAAGTTTTCGCGCCCGATCAATATTCCGGCGACTTGATGGGCGATTTAAGCTCGCGCCGCGGCCGGATCGCCGGTAGCGAAGTACGCGGCCACCACGTGGTCATTAAAGCGCAGGTGCCTTTCGCTGAAATGCTCTCCTACGCCAACGACCTCATCTCCAAAACGCAAGGCCGCGCCACCTACACCATGGAATTTTCGCATTACGACTACGTGCCCAATGAACTGGCGGAAAAAGTAATCGCCACGCACAAACCGCACGCCGACCAACACGCCGAAGATGAAGGCTAACTAGGTATCGGCTCACTTCGAAGCAAAAACAGAGCGCAGTTACCACGCGCGCAAAATCGACGGACCGCTGGGCGCCAAAATGGTGCTTGCCGGAATTGACACGAATGGCCAACAATTCGAGCACCATGAGAAATAAGAGCACGCAGCAGTGGGGTCCTCAGACGCGTTCCGTCCATGCTGGAGAACCGAATCGCCATGGGGTGAATGTGCCGGTGGGCACGGAGATTTGCCGCAGCTCCACCTTTACTTCGTCTTCCACGGAAGAGATGAAGTTGTGGGCGCAAGGCAAAAGCGATGAATTCGTTTATACCCGCTACGGCAACCCCACCTTGGCAGTAGCCCAGGGGAAAATCGCGGCGCTGGAAGCTGCGGAGGCGGCGGTGGTTACAGCCTCGGGCATGGCGGCCATTTCCTGCGCGTTGCTCAGCGCGCTGCAGGTGGGAGACGAACTTATTTCCACCGCGCAGCTGTACGGCGGCACCTACCGGTTGATGCGCGACCATTTTCCGCATCTGGGCATCGGGGTGCACCACGTGGAAACCGACCTCGCCGGCATGGAAGAACAATTAACGCCCAAGACCAAAGTTCTCTACGTGGAAACGCCCACGAACCCGATGCTGCGTCTGGTGAACCTGCACAAAGCGGTGGCCTTCGCCAAGAAGCATAAGCTGGTCTCCATCATCGACAACACTTTCGCCACGCCGATCCTGCAGAATCCCCTCGCGATGGGCTACGACATGGTGGTGCATAGCGCCACCAAAGCTTTGGCTGGCCATTCCGACGTAATCGCCGGAGCGGTAGCCGGCAGCGCGGAATGGATGAAGCGCGTACAGCATATGGTGATTACC
>DATCOK010000268.1:0-2411 GCA_036564765.1 Candidatus Acidiferrum sp.
TCCAAACACCCCCTCGCAGTCAGACAAGCTCCCCACACACGCATCACCCAGATCGGTGACCCGCCTATCGGGTGACGTTTAACTTCTTGCTTGTACTCTTTGGGCCTAACGGCAATGAAAACTCCAGCCCATGTCACCACAACACTCAATACGAGAAGGCCAATCTGCCTCATGCCGCCTCGACTGAGCTGAAAAACACTACTTGGTGATTTCCACCGACGCGCGGGTGTTTTCCCACTCGGCGCGCAACGTGCAGCCCGAGCCCGCTTTATCGAACGAAATCGTGAAATTTTCCAGGGGCGAAGGCAGCTTGGAGGTTTTCATATCCACGCGCGCGAAATCGGAATCCTTGCCCGGATAAGGCCCCCCCCACTCGCCGGTTTTCTTGCTGATGACCAGCGTCCACTTGTCTTCGCCGGGCACCGCAAACAGGGTATAGCTGCCGGTGGGAACTTTCGTGCCGCCAACGGTGACGGGCGCGCTGGTGACGAACGTGGTCGCTTCATTGGCGCCGAGCCGCCATTCCTGTCCGTAAGGGACCACGCCGCCAAAAATCTTGCGGCCTTTGGCGCGCGGGCTGGAATAATCCACGTTGATGGTGGCGTCGCCGACCGAGCAGGTGGCTTTGGCTGGCGGACTGGGGCGCGCGGCTTTGTCCTGCTGCGCGGCGGCCAGGGTGGCGAAGAGTAAGAGACCGAGTGTGGTTGAGATCAAGCGGATTTTCATTTTTTCTTTCTCCTGGTGAAAGCCGCTCGGCGGGGGAGCGGCGGATTTATTGAAGCCTAGTTTGGGGGTTGGAAGCAAGCGCGGACGCATTGTTGTGGATTTGCTTGGCGCTGTTGGCGGCATGGTTGACAATAGGTTGCTGGCGGTTCCGCGGTTCGAAATCAACAATTAGCTGAAGTGATGCTTTAGAATCGTAAGGCTTTGGCGGAAGTGTGAGCGGAGACGAACGCGTTTGACAAGTAACAGCGCAAAAGTTCACGGGCAAGCAATGGTTGCTGCGAGCGCGCGCCTGGGCGAAGGCGTGCACGTCGGCGCCTACGCCATTGTGGGAGAGGACGTGGTCCTTGGCGATGGTTGTGTGCTGCACCAGCACGCGGTGGTGCTGGGTTCGTCGACCATCGGGAAGAACAATGTGTTTCATTCTTTCTGTGTGGTGGGCGGCGACCCGCAGGATTTGAAATTTCACGGAGAGAAAACGGAATTGGCGGTGGGCGACCGGAATACGTTTCGCGAGTACGTGACGGTGAGCCGCGGGACGGTGGGCGGGGGCGGCAAGACCACCATCGGCAGCGGAAGTTTGTTCATGGCCTACGCGCACATCGCGCACGATTGTCACGTAGGCAACGAGACGATTTTCGCCAATGGGGCTACGCTGGCGGGGCACGTGACAGTGGAAGATTACGCGACGATTGGGGCGTTTTCGCCGGTGCACCAATTTTGCCGCGTGGGGCGATACGCTTACATTGGCGCGTCCACGGTGATCACCCAGGATGTGCCGCCATTTTCGCGCGTGGTTACCGAGCGCGACACGAGAAGTTATGGCGTCAATTCCATCGGGCTGGAGCGCAAGGGATTTTCGAAGGAGCGATTGCAGAGTTTGCAGCGCGCTTACCGCTTGCTGATGCGCTCGAAGAAAAATACCTCGCAGGCGCTGGAAGAGATGCGCAAGACGCTGGGAGATTCGGCCGACGTGCAGGAATTGATTCGGTTCATTGAGGCGGCCGAGCGCGGGATTGTGAAGTGACTCCGCCTGACGCGGAGCGCTGGGGGTTGATCGCCGGGAATGGGCGGTTTCCATTTCTGGTTTTGGAAGGCGCCCGGAGCCAGGGGCTGGAGATGGCGGTGATCGCGCTCAAGGAAGAGGCTTCGCCGGAACTCGAGAAGCTGGCGTCGCGCATTCACTGGGTAAGCTTGGGAGAATTGAGCAAAGCCATCGACCTGATGCACGCGGAAGGCGTGACCCGCGCAGTGATGGCCGGGCAGGTGAAGCACAATAAAATTTTCAGTTCGATCCGGCCGGACTGGAAACTCGCGAAGCTTTTATTTTCCCTGCCGCGCAAAAATACCGATGCACTGATCGGCGCCGTGGCGCGGGTGCTGGAAGACGAAGGGATTCAGTTGGTGGACTCGACTTTATTTTTGAAGCCGTTGCTTCCAGAAGCGGGCGTGTTGACGCGCCGCGCGCCCGACGAGCGCGAGGCCGCGGACATCGCTTACGGATTGACCGTGGCGCGTAACATCGCGGGCATGGACATCGGACAGACCGTGGTGATTTCCGACGGTGCGTGCGTGGCGGTGGAAGCGATGGAAGGCACCGACGAAGCGGTCGCGCGCGCGGCGAGAATCGTGGCGGGAAAACCGTTGGTGGTAGTAAAGGTGAGCAAGCCAAAGCAAGACATGCGCTT
>DATCOK010000269.1:0-3558 GCA_036564765.1 Candidatus Acidiferrum sp.
TAGTTGGCGAGGCCGGTCAGCGGATCGGTGACGGCCATGGAGCGCACCTGGTCAAAAAGACGCGCCTGGTCGAGCAAAGCTCCACCGAGCATCACGACGTAGCTGGTGGTCTTGCTCAGTTCGGCGAGGAAGAAAGGTCCATCAAAAAGATTGCGCGAGAAGGCCGCGGAGACGTGGCAGATGAAATTGAGGGTGGCGACAATGAATAGCGAGTAGTCGTACAGCGACGGCGTGGTCTTGGATTTTTTGTCGTGCTTCAGGCGCTGGCGGAAGAAAATGGCGGCGAAGAGGAAGAGCACGCCGGGAAGCAGGTCCCACGGGCGAGAGATAAAGCTGGCGTGTTGCGCGAGTGGCTCCGCGGGAGCGGCGAGGAACGCGGCGCTGGTGGCGTAGGCGGCGATGGCGACTACCAGCAGGGCGCCGGCAGTTTCACGGCTCGGCTGACGCGCGGTGGGCATGTAGCGCTCCACGGCGAGGGCGGCAAGCAGAAGAATGGCGAGTAGTGTGCGGCTCACCATCCAGCCCATGGGGATGCGGGTGAGCAGAACGTGGCCGGAAGTGAGTGCGTCGTTCAGGCCGAAGTAACCGACGGTTTCGATGATTCCGGATAGAACGAAACCGAAGGAGAGAATCAGCGCGGTACGGTCGTGCGTGCCACGGAAGCGGACGAGCGCATTGGCGGCGTAGCAGAAACTGATCAGCGTTCCGCCAACTTCAAGATAAAGATAAGTTTGCGGGGAGCCTGCGTAGCTGGCCTGGCGAAGTTCGATCATCAACGCCGGGAAAATGGCGAGGGCCGTGAGGCAGGCGCTGAAGATAATCAGCACACGGCGATTGTCGGCAGGCTGCTCAGCCTGAGAATACCCGACGATTTTGCCCCAACCACCCACGATTGCCCCCAATTGCCAAAGAAACCGGACGATTGCCTAGAATGCAAGTGGGTGCCCTTTTGGGCGGGAAAGTCGGAATAATCGTAAATCACTTGGAATGATGGAGTTACGCGGAGTGATTGAAAATGTGACTAAAGTGTTAACTTGGACGAGACAAGGCCAAAACGGGGCAATGCCCAATGAAGTACGAGATATTTCTAATGTTTCGAGGTAGTTAACCCGGTCCCCGGGCCAGTATCAAGACGGACTCACGCGTGTCTCAACCTGAGACAGTCTCAAGCATTGCGACTGGCGAGACGAGCCTAAACCTTGGGTTTAGGGGGTGGCAGGTCGCGGGCGGTAACGGTGTCGACGAAACCGCAAGCGTTGTGAGTGCCATCGCAGAAGGGCTTATTCATGGAGCGACCGCAGCGGCAGAGACCGATGGTGGTGCGCCCAGCCAAGCCGAAGGGCTTGCCCGACGGGTCGACCAGTTCGAAGTCGCCTTCGATGCGCAGCGACCCATTGTTATTCACAGTGATTTTCGTACCCGGCATTTACACTCCCTTGAATTTAGTTGACGCGATCGGTCGACTGGCCGCGGGTGATGCGAAAGGATAGCCACGAAAGGTTCGTCGCGAGCGATTATTCGCGATGAAATTTCTGGCGATTAATATTTAGGAACGCTGGGATCGACGTCATCCGACCACGCGAGAATTCCGCCCTTCAGGTTAAGTATCTTACGGAAGCCGGCCTTGCGCAAAAAGTCCACGGCCTCGGCGGAGCGTTTGCCGCTGCGGCAGTGGGCCACGATTTCCCGCGAGGAGTCCAGTTCATGGACGCGGCGGGGCAATTCGCCGAGCGGAATGAGATGGCCATTGAGATTGCAGATCTGATATTCGTGCGGTTCACGTACGTCGAGGATGTAGAGGTCGTCGCCTTTGTCGAGGCGGGCTTTGAGATCCTTGGGGGTAATTTCCGGGACTTGCACGTTGGAAGCAGGGGCTTCTTCGCCGCGCACGCCGCAAAATTCGTAATAGTCGATGAGCTTGGTGATGGTGGGATGCTCGCCACACATGGGGCAGTTGGGATTTTTGCGCAGCTTCAATTCGCGAAACTTCATGGCCAGCGCGTCAAAGAGCAGCAACCGGCCTTTGAGGCTGTCGCCCGCGCCCAGGATCAGCTTGATCGTTTCCATGGCCTGGATGGAGCCGACGATTCCCGGCAACACGCCGAGGACGCCGCCTTCCGCGCAGGAGGGCACGAGACCCGGCGGAGGGGGTTCGGGATACAAGCAGCGGTAGCAGGGGCCATCGGGCATACCGAACACGGTGGCCTGGCCTTCGAAGCGAAAAATCGAGCCGTAGACATTGGGCTTGCCGAGCAGGATGCAGGCGTCGTTGACGAGATAGCGCGTGGGAAAATTGTCGGTGCCGTCGACAATTATGTCGAAATCCTTGAAGAGTTCGAGGGCATTTTCGCTGGTGAGCTGCGTTTCGAATTTTTCGATCTGTATGTCGGGATTCAAGTTGGAGAGGCGGGCCTGGGCTGCGCCGGCTTTGGATTTGCCGACGTCGGATGAGCCGAAAGTGACCTGGCGCTGGAGATTGGTGAAGTCCACTACGTCGAAATCGACGAGGCCGAGATGGCCTACGCCGGCAGCGGCGAGGTACAGGCCGAGCGGCGCGCCGAGTCCGCCGGTGCCAATGCAGAGGACGCTGGCATTTTTGAGCTTGAGCTGACCTTCCATGCCGACTTCCGGCATGATGAGGTGGCGGCTGTAGCGCAGAATCTCTTCATTGGAAAGCGTGGTGGCTTTCGCGGTGCCGGTAGGAGACTGGCCTACTGGCGATTGCACTTTGGTCGACATGTCGGTCCCTTTTCTTCTTAAACTTTTGAATTTGCCGCTGATTATTGCGAGCGCGCTACGAAATTCCACCGGCGATGGATGGGACGATGCTTACGGTGTCGCCATCTTTGGTGGGGGTATTTTCCTTGGACAGGTAGCGAATGTCTTCGTCATTCACGTAGACGTTGACGAAGCTGCGCAATTTTCCTTCTTCGGTAAAAAGATGCTTGCGCAAGTCGCCGAATTGGGTGGTGAGCTGGCCCAGCGCTTCACCCACGGTTTTGGCGGTGACTTCGGTGGAATCGCGCTTGCCGGCATAGACGCGCAGCGGCGTGGGAATGATCACTTTTACAGACATCGAAGCTCCTTTTTTGCGCTTGGCGCCGGCGAATAAATTTTTACGAGGCGCCCTGCTGCAGACAAATTTCTTCGGACTCGAACTCGCTGCGATTTTCGGTGAGGCGCCAGGAAGTCATATCTTCCGAAATTCTGTTGGCGACGCTGACGATGATGTAGCTGTACCACGGCCAGGCATGTTCGCGATCGTATTCACTGGGACACGCCGGGTGGTCCGGATGCGAATGATACCACCCGACCACTTCCAGACTTTGCTGGCGCGCGGCTTTCTCGGCGTCGAGAACGTCCTGGCTGCTGACGGAAAAACGGTTTTGCGGAGAATCGTCGCGTCGATTGATCAACGGATGCAGCGCGTGGATTTCGCGATAGACGGAGCGGTCGGCCACTTCCGTATCGCGGCCGAGCAGTGCGCCGCAACATTCGAGCGGGTAGGTTTCCGCGCCGTGATGGCGAATCTTGTCAGCCAGTTCAGAACTGATTTTC
>DATCOK010000270.1:0-1876 GCA_036564765.1 Candidatus Acidiferrum sp.
TGTTCCATAGACCTGTCGAATACACCGATTTTATTAGGACTTAGACAATTATTTCCGGCTTGGCTACAGACCTCTAGCAGGCTGCTGAAAAAAGCGTCGAGTTTGTAACGAGACGGCGGGCGGTGCGTCTTATTGGGCATGCGAGGAACCGATCAGCAGCAGGGACATGTTTTCAGCTACATTTCTCCGGAGCAGCGGGTACGCAAAGATCATCCGCTGCGGCCGATCCGCACGATGGTAGACCAAGTACTCAAGGAACTCTCGCCGGAGTTCAACAAGATGTATTCCAACGTGGGTCGTCCGTCGATTCCGCCGGAGCAGTTGCTGCGCGCTCTGCTGTTGCAGATGCTGTACTCGGTGCGCAGCGAGCGGATGCTGATAGAGGAGATCGACTACAACATTTTGTTCCGCTGGTTCGTGGGGCTCAATTTGGACGATGCAGTGTGGGATGCCACGGTGTTCACCAAGAACCGCGACCGTTTGCTGGAGGCCGAAGTAGCCAAGGACTTTCTGGCGCTGGTGGTGGAGCAAGCCCGCGGGCAGGGCTGGGCCTCGGACGAACACTTCACGGTCGACGGAAGTTTGCTGGAAGCTTGGGCTAGCGCGAAGAGTTTTCAGCCCAAGAACAAAAAGGGTTCACCGCCGCCGGAGGATCCCGGGAATCCCACGGTGGATTATCGCGGCGAGAAGCGCTCGAACGAAACGCACGAGTCGAAAAGCGATCCAGCAGCGCAGATGGCGCGCAAAGGTGCGGGCAAGGAGGCCCGGTTGAGCTACAGCGGGAATCTGCTGGTGGAGAATCGCAACGGTTTGATTGTGGACAGCCGCGTGTGGGAAGCCACGGGCGCGGCCGAGCGCTATGCCGCGCTGGACATGCTGCAAGAAATACCGGGTAGTGGACGCCTGACGGTGGGCGGCGACAAGGGCTTCGACACCGCGGAATTCGTGCGCGAGTGCCGCAATCTTTGCGTGACGCCGCACGTGGCACAAAATCTTGCACGCCGCGGCGGCAGCGCTATCGATGGCCGCACCACGCGGCCGGCGGGCTACGCCCTCAGCCAGAAGAAAAGAAAACGCATCGAAGAATGTTTTGGCTGGCTGAAGACCATCGCGTTGCTGCGCAAGGTGCGGCATCGCGGAACGCTGAAAGTGGATTGGATTTTTACCCTCGCGTGCGCGGCCTACAACCTGGTGCGCATGCGCAACTTGTTGGCCGCTACAGTTGCGGTGCGGTAAGTGCGGGCCGGAGTGTCTCTGCGCGGCGCAGAAACGCTTCTTTCGGCGCTCGGTAGCACGAAAAATTACGCCTCAGATGCTGGAAAAGTATCGAATGACTCAAACCAACCCGGAAATTCTCACTTCCGCACGATTTTTCAGCAGCCTGTTAGAGCTTCGTTCCGGCTGATGCTATACTTTTCGTTCCGCTATGGCGAAATCCGCTCCAGAAGAACCGTCACTCTCGCCCGAACTGCTCGCAAAATACGAGCCGGTCATCGGACTGGAAGTCCACGTACAACTTCTTACCAACACAAAAATCTTCTGCGGGTGTTCCACGCGTTTCGGCGATCCGCCGAACACCAACGTCTGCCCCGTATGCCTTGGCTTGCCCGGCACGCTTCCGGTGTTGAATAAGCGCGCCGTCGAAATGGCCATGCGCGCTTCGCTGGCCATTCACTGCTCGGTGCACGAACACTCCCGCTTTTCGCGCAAAAACTATTTCTACCCCGACCTGCCCAAAGGTTATCAAATTTCACAGTTTGAACTTCCGCTGGCTACCGGCGGCTGGCTGGAGATGGAAGCCGGCGGCGCCAGGAAGCGCATCGGCATCACCCGCCTCCATCTGGAAGAAGACGCCGCAAAGAATCTTCACGAAGGC
>DATCOK010000271.1:0-2721 GCA_036564765.1 Candidatus Acidiferrum sp.
GGTACCGGATGGCATCAGCGGCTGTCACGGACAATGGTGCCTTCGCGATGGTGAAGGATTGGGGGACGGAGGTGGCGGGTTGCCAGGTGGTGGCGTCGCCGGGTTGTGCGGCGGTGATGGTGCAGCTTCCGGCGCCGGTGATGTGCACCATGGCGTTGGATATGCCTGAAGTCAGCGTCGAGGGGCCTACCGTGCAGGCGTCGCCTGAACCGGCGGTGAAGCTGACGAGTAGGTTGGTGGGCTGCGAGGCGGAGTCAATGGACGTGGCGGAGATCTGGAAGTCGGCGTCGCCGTAGGTCTTCGCGCTTATCGTGCCGAACTGAATTGACTGCTCTTTCTTGGTGATGGTGAGGGTGAAGTCAGCGGTGATCGCGGGATTGCTCAAGGAGGCGGCGGTGATGGCGACGGTGCCGGGATCGGTTATGGCTAACGCGGTGATTTTGCCGGATTGATCGACAGTGGCTTTCGTTGAGTCCGCGCTGGTCCACTTCAGCTCGTCGGGAGCGAAGGCATCGAGATTGGAGCTGAGGGCGGAATTGGCGGAGGCCACGTAAATCAGGGAGCCGATGGTTACGGGCTGAGCGCCGTTGTGCGGATTGGGCAGGCTGTTTTTCTGGGTGAAGGCAGTGCCGTCGTAGGACCAGACGTTGGAGCCGCTAACTAGATAGAGGGAATCGACAAACGCGGCGGCGCCTACGCCTTGAGTTCCGTCGAGCGCAGTGCTGATTGGGCTGCTCCAGGTGGTACCGTCGAAAGCGACCAAGGTGACGGAGGAACCGGAAACACCCGCCACATAAAGTTTCGCAGAATTATTTTTGGTGACGACTGCGGCGGAAGCCTGGGAGAAGGCGGTACCGGCGCTGGATATGCCGGCGGCGCCGGTGATCAGATCAAGAGTTTCGACCGAGGAGAGCGGATTGTTGGAACTGTTACTCCCCCCGACGACATAGATTTTGTTGTTGAAGGCCGCCGCTGCCGCCAGGCTGCGTGCCGTCGAGAGCGAAGTTGCGTATGCCGAAACGGTCGGAGTCGCAACAGTGGTATCCAGCAGTTCGATGCTGGCGAGGGTATTGCCGCCGGCATCTTTTCCGCCGATGACGAATATTTTTCCGGCAACGCTGGCGACGGCGGCATCTCTGCGCGCGGTACCGAGAGTTGCGGAGGAGACTGTCCAAGAGTCGTTCTTGGGGTCGTAGGCTTGAATCATGTTCACAGTGTTTGCGCCGTCGAAACCGCCGATGGCGTACAAGACGCCGCCGGCTTCGGCCATGGCTGCGCCGGATACGGGCGTGGACAAAGGAGCCTTGGCGAAGCTGGTGCCGCCGGCCACAGACAGATAGCGCGAAGAGGCGTCGGCAAATTTGCCGGTGGCGGTGAGCGTGTCGGTTTGACCAATTGTTAGAGTCTCGCTGTTGGAGCTCGCGCCCTTAATTTCGGTGATGGCGCTGAGGGGGTTGGTGACTGACAAAGTGCCAGCTATGTACTTCACTGTGTAGTTCGAAGAGGTGACTCCTGAACAGGTCGCGGCGTAAGTGCCGGGTGCGCTGGTGGTTGCCGCGGCGGACTGACACGTTACGTTATTGAAAGAACTCGGAGTATCGCCGTCTTGCAACCCGATAAATGTGGCGGTAAATGCTGGATTACTTTGACCGAACGCGCGGGTTCCATCGCTGGAAATCACGTAAAGCGGAGCGGCCTTCACGTTGATCAAAACATGTGTGCCAAGAACCGACGAGTAGTTGGTGGAGTCGGTTGGAGCAAAATCTGCGCTCAGAGTCTGCCCGTCGCCGGCATTGAGAATCGTTGCGGCGGCGGGAGCGTAGGTAAATGTGCCCGGAACCGTCGCTGTGGCGTTGAGTTGCGTGACGGAAAGCGGGGTACCGAAGGAGATGTCCGCGGGGTTGCTCCAAGTGATCAACGGGAGTGCCTGCTTGATGGTCAGCGTGCCGCTGGCCATGCCGGCGTAGTTCGCATCGGTCGTAACAACGGAAACGGCATAGACGCCGGCGGCGGTCGGCGGAGTGGTTGAGCCGTTATACGTAACCGTCACGCCGACCAGAGGCACGATACTGATGTTTGCGGAATGCGGATTGCCGTCGTACGTGGGCATGGGGTCGGTAATGGTGATGACCACGGGCGCGGCCTGAATCGTTTCTGTTCCGCTGATCGGGGTAGCGGTGTAGTTGGGATTCGTGAGAGTAGCGGAAACTGGCGTGGTTCCCGCGTTGGTCGGCGGCGTGGCTCCGCCGCTGTAAGAAATGGTGACGCCTGCGAGACCGCTCGGCGTGGTTGTGACGGAGACCGGTTTCGGAGCGCCGTCGTATGTAAACGTCAAATTATCAAAGGCCATGGTGGCCTGCGCCTGGTTCACGACTTGCGTCACGCTGGATCCGCTCGCGAGATAAATTCCGGTCGGGGTGTAGCAGGCCACAATCGTGTGAGAACCGGCTGACGGCGCTGCCGTACTGAAACCGGCTTTTCCAGTTCCATCCAGGGCCGTCGGCCCTGCAAGTAAAATTCCCGTCGATGAACACGTGCCGCCGTCATAAAACGCGACACTGCCGGTGGGAATTCCCGAGCCAGCGGACACCGTGGCCGTAAACGTTACAGAGGCTCCGAACGTGGAGGGATTCAGCGAAGAAGTCACTACGGTGGTGGTAGCGGGATTGTTAATCGTGAAGGCATTTACCAGGGTCGCCGTTCCACCGCCCGGAGCACTAT
>DATCOK010000272.1:0-1661 GCA_036564765.1 Candidatus Acidiferrum sp.
TCAATCACGTACTGGTCTCCGTGTTGCCCGGCAGCGTGGTGCTGGC
This sequence comes from Candidatus Acidiferrum sp., assembly GCA_036564765.1. GTDB lineage: Bacteria > Acidobacteriota > Terriglobia > Acidiferrales > UBA7541 > Acidiferrum. The sequence goes on from DATCOK010000272.1 coordinate 47, forward strand.
GCCTAAGCAAGTGCTGGCGTTCACAGCCACGGTGTTGGGCGCCGATAACCAGAATGTGATCTGGAAGTTCCAGGGCGCGGGCTGCACGGTGGCGCCGAATTGCGGCGCGATCACGCAAGAGGGAGCCTACACCGCGCCGGGCGCTGCGCCCAAGCCGAATTCCCTGCAAGTGGTAGCGGTGAGTTCGGATGATGTGTCGCAATCGGGCAGCGCGAACGTCACGATCTCCACGGGCATACATATCACCACGCTGCATCCGGCGAGTGTTTATGCAGGTGCGGCCGATGGCTTCACGCTGAAAGTACTCGGCAGCGGATTCGCCGACTCCACGCAAGGAGCGGGTGCCACGCTGTTATCGACGGCACCGCGCGTCCCACTACTTGTGCCTCGACCGGAGAATGTATCGCTCCGGTGACAGCCGCGGACGTAGTGGTAGCGGGGAGCGTCGGCGTGCAACTGCAAAACCCGGACGGAACCACTTCGAATGTGGTGGCGTTGGTGGTGGCAGCACCGAATATTTCGGATGAAGTAATTGCTTTGAGCGCGGGCGCGCCGGCCGCGACGGGGAAAGACATTGTGGTGGTGGAGCCGACGACCGCGGGCGTGTCGGTGCCGGGGAATGATGTCGATCTTAACGTGGCGGCGCTGGGCATTTTTTCCGTGGTCAACAATTCCTGTACGTTGGGCGGGAATCCAGTGACGCTCACCCGCCCTTCGGGCGGCGTAACGACGGCGGACGTTTGTATTTTTTCGCAGAGCGGGTTGGACACCAGCATGTCCTTCACTGTGAGCGGGCCGGGCGATGTTGCGGTGATTGCCAAACAGCCGGTAGGCCTCGGGATCGTGCGCTTGACGCTGCAGTTGCCGGCCTCCGCGAATCCATCGGCGCGCTCGCTCTTCATTCAAAACACCAATTTGGATAAGACCGCGGCTAGCGGGGCGTTATGGGTGCGATAAAACGGAAATAGCCAGGCAACGGAGCATAACCATGAGTTTCGTGCAGCGGAGGCGGTTTCTTTGGATCCTTTTTTTCGCCGGGCTGGTTTTGGCGGCTGTCGTCGCGAATGCCACGACGCTGGCGCGACTGAGCTTTGAGGATTTGGCGCGACAATCGGTAGCAATTGCACGCTTGCGGTGCCTCGGTTCGGAAAGCCGTTGGGATGGCGGAGAAATCTGGACGGAGACGAAATTCGAAATCGTGGAACGCCACAAGGGTGGGCTCGAGCAATTCGTCACGGTGCGGATGTTGGGAGGCCGCGCCGGACATTACTATTCGCGCGTGGATGGCGTGCCGACGTTCCGCGTGGGCGAAGAAGTCTATCTATTTCTGTGGGGCCGCGCAGGCGAACCGTATCGCGTACTGGGCTGGTCGCAAGGTACATTTCGCATCGCTCGTGATGCCCAAAGCGGCCGCGAGCGTGTGACGCAGGAATCGGCGTTCGGCAAGTTTGATCCACAAACTCGAATGTTCCGTGCCGACGGGATTCGCGGCATGGAGCTTTCAGCATTCCGCGAAAAACTTCAGCAAGCAATCGAGCGGGCGTTTTGATCAGACCCTGAACAACCCGCACGAACACAAAGAGAGGCTCTTATGAAACGGACACTGCGGCGAGAC
>DATCOK010000273.1:0-5210 GCA_036564765.1 Candidatus Acidiferrum sp.
ATATCTGGCAGCCGGACTACACCGATCCATTGTTTCTGAAATATTGGGGCGAGTTGGTGGCGGAAGCCGGGAAAAGGTATGACGGGAATCCGTTTCTCGACAGTGTGGATATTTCTTCCATCGGGTATTGGGGCGAAGGATGGAGCCCGTACATGCCGGCGTTTTCGTTCCAGAAGGATTTGACGGACATCTGGTTCAGCGCTTTTCCGAATACGATTCTGCTAATGAATTTCGATGAAGAGCATGCGCTCACGTATGGAACGCAGCACGGGGCAGGTTGGCGGCTCGACTGCCTCGGCGACTTGCGACATTTTTCCGACAATCCCTATTTTCAGCCGGAGATGCTGGACGTGTATCCACAACAGGTGGTGCGCGCCGGTATTCAGGAAGTGTGGCAGCGCAGTCCGGTGTCGCTGGAAACGTGCGGAACACCAGCGGAATGGAAACGGGACGGATTCGACGTGAACTACATTCTGGAGCAGGCGTTGCGATGGCATGTGAGCACGGTGAACGTGAAGAGCACGCCGATTCCGCCGGAGTGGAAAATACAGTTCGATGAATTTCAGAAAAAGATGGGGTACCGGCTGATTCTGCGGCGATTTGAATACCCGAAGGCGGTGAAAGCCGGGCGAACCATGATGGTGCACATGTGGTGGCTGAACGCGGGGGTCGCACCGGTGTATCGCGAGTATCGAATGGTGGTGGAGTTGCGGTCCGGAGAGAGCAGTGGCACTGCGAATGTTCCCGTGGATGTGAAGAAGTGGTTGCCGGGCGACGCGGTTTTTGATGGGCCGCTGTATGTTCCGGAAAATCTTCGTCCGGGGAAATATCACCTGCGATTGGCGTTGTTGGACCCTCGAACGGAAAAGCCGGCGATCCAACTGGCGATTGAAGGGCGGCAGTCGGATGGTTGGTACGAGTTGGGCGAAGTCGACGTGCAGTAGTTTCGTGTATTAACGGAGTTGGCGGAGAAGAGTCCATGCGGCTTGGCGTGATTGGAGTTGTGATGGCGGCGTTGCTTATGCCGTCGATGGTTGGGGCGCAAGAAGGCCCCCCGGCTGAGGCGTTCCGCGTGTACGAACGGGCATTGCCAGAAGGGCCGCGCATCACGCCATATCTGCAGTATCAAACGGAGCAGGCCTGGAAACAGGATGAGGAGCGGCGGGCGGCTTGGGCGCGCATTCATGATGAACGCGATTTGTTGCGCGTGCAGGGAGAGTTGCGCGAAAAACTTTTGAAAATGATCGGCGGGCTTCCGGAGGAAAAGACGGAGTTGCATTCACGCATTACGGGCAAAATGGAGATGGACGGATTTTCAATCGAGAAACTGATATTCGAAAGCTTGCCAGGCGTGTACGTGACGGCGCTGGTGTATGTGCCTAGCGAGCATTCAGGAAGGCTCCCGGCGGTGCTGGTGCCCGCGGGGCATTCGACGAACGGGAAAATCTATTATCAGGAGATTTGTCAGCGACTGGCGAAGCGCGGATATGTGGTGCTGGCCTGGGATCCCGTGGGGCAGGGGGAGCGAAGTCAATTCTGGGACGCCAAAGCGGGGAAGAGCCGCTACAACCTGATCTGCGCGGAACATGCGGTGATGGGCAATCTCGCCTATTTGGCGGGAACGAATCTGGCGCGTTGGGAAATCTGGGACGGGATTCGCGCGGTGGATTATTTGCTGACGCGGCCGGAGGTTGATGGCGAACGGATCAGCATCGTGGGCACCAGCGGCGGCGGTTTCCAGGCGGCACAGATCGCGGCGCTGGATAAGCGCATCAAGGTGGTGGTGCCCTCGTGCTATATCACGGCGCTGCCTATGCGCGTGTACAACCGCATTTTTGCGGATCCGGACAGTGATCCCGAACAGGATTTGTACGGAATGATCGCGGACGGGGTCGATCACCCGGGGTTGCTGGTGCTGATGTATCCGCGACCGGTGCTGGTGGCCGCCGCGGTACTGGACTTTTTCCCGATCGAGGGCACGCATATGACGTTTCGCGAAGTGCGTGAACTGTATGAACGTTTTCAGCATGGCGATCGGATGGCGATCACCGAGAGTTACAACGGGCACCAGTTCTCGCCGCAAAATCAGGAAGCGGCGCTCGAATTTCTCGACCATTTCAACGGGATGCACATGCGGCAGGGATTGCCGGAGACAAAGAAACTGGATGACAAAGAGCTGCTGTGTACCAAGAGCGGGCAGGTGATGGTGGAGTTCGACAACGCGCGATCGCTGATGGAGGTGATTCGAGATTATTACAACGAGCACAAGGGATCGGCGAAGCGGACGGTGGCGGCCGAATATTTTGGGGCGGGATACAGCGGTATCAAATCGTGGAAATTAGCGGAGTTTCGAGGCACGACTCCGGGGAAGAATTTGATCGCGTGGGAGGCGAAGGGAAGCACGTCGTACAAAGATATTTCGGTGGACCGGTATGTGTTGCATCACAGCGGGATGCTGGAGATGCCATTGCTACACATTCACAAGACTGCGAGCGGCAACCGGAAATTGCTGCTGTGGTTTCAGGACGGCGGCAAGGCGGGCCCGAAGAATTGGGCTGAAGTCGAAAAATACATCGCGCAGGGCTATGACATCGTCTCGATGGATTTTCGCGGGCTGGGCGAAACGCGGATGCCGTATAAGGCGGTGTCGCCGGATGATCCGGAAATGGCGCGGCTCGATTTTGAACAGGCGTACAACTCAACGCTTTCCGGGGTGCTGGCGGATTACGTCTACAATTCGATTTTGACGGGGCGTCCGTATTTTTTGCAGATGATCGAAGATGCAGAGATCGCGGGGAAATTTACCCGCGAAAAGTTGGGAGCTGACGTAACTGCGGTGACGGCTCCCGGGCAAGGGTTTTCTCTGGCGAAGGATATTTCGGAAACGCTTCCGGGCGTTCAACTGCTTCCTCAGGATGGAGGGGAGATCGTACGTTGGTCGGAGTTGGTACGCGAGAAAAAGGAGGTGTGGCCCATTCAGTTCCTGCTGCCAGGCGGCGCGTACATTCACTGAGTGGCTGGTCTCTGGACAATGCCTGAGCGGCGCATAGAGATTGACAAAGAGAAGGGATTCTGACAAAAAGAAAGCGAAGAAACGATAAGGAAAGCAAAGGAAAGCAACGCTAGATGTCTTTCTTGGCGCAACTCGTTCTGATTGTTCTGCTGAGTACTTCTGGAACCGAACCTCGTCCGGGCGACTTCAAGATTGTGGGACCGGGCGGGGGCGGCGCAATGTTTCACCCGACCATCAGTCCGCATGACACGAACACGGTGTTGATCGCCTGCGACATGACTGGGTCGTACATCAGCCACGACGGGGGCAACACCTGGAGGATGTTCAATCTCAGGGGCGTGGTGCGGTTTTTTGTGTTCGACCCGCAGGACGCCAAGACAATGTATGCGCAGGCCGATGGATTGTGGCGCAGCCAAAATAGCGGCGATACGTGGGCGCTGGTTTATCCGAAACCGTCGGCGCTGAAAGAGATCAAGATGAGTTCCGATCATTCCGACGAGGATTTGATCGCGCAGCCGAATCCTCTTGGAAACATTACGGCGATGGCCATTGACCCGGAAGACTCGCGAATGCTGTATGTAGTGGCGGGCGACAAGAAGAAATCGGAAGCGGGACTTTTTGTTTCGCGGGACCGCGGGGAGAGTTGGACGAAGCAGAATGATTTGCCGGAGTTGGCGGAGAAATTGTGGGTAAACCCGAGCTCTCCGAAAGACGGACGGAGCTTGCTGGTTGCGGGAAACCATTCGCTGATGGAGGTGACCAGAGGGGAGACGATAAAACTCGCCGGGCCGGCGGCGAAAGCGTATACGGATTTTTCCGTGGGATTCTCGGCGGACGGCAAGCCGGTGATTTATGTGATCGGGGACGAGGGGGCGTTTGTTTCGAGCGACGAAGGAGCGAACTGGAACCAAGTAAAGCTGGTTCCGGGCGGTGAAAAAGTACGCGCGGTGGCAGCAAGTCTGCGCCATCCCGAGATTGCGTATCTGTCGTACCGCGATCTGGAGCAGGACGGTGTGAAGTGGATGGGTGTGGCGAAAACGACGGACGCGGGGCACACCTGGAAGCTTGTCTGGAAGGAAGATAGTAATCTGGCGGCCAAGCCGGCGTCGAATGTGCATGACGCGTGGATCACGGAACGATTTGGGTCGGATTGGGGAGAGAATCCGCTGGCGTTGGGGGTCGCCGATCAAGACGGAAATTTGTCGTTTGGAACGGATCTAGGAAGAGCAATGCGGACGACGGACGGCGGGGCGAACTGGAGCGCGGTGTATTCGAGAAAATCCGCGGACAATGGCTGGGCTAGTACGGGACTGGATGTGACCACGTCGTACGGTTATCACTTCGACCCGTTCGATCACAACCGGCAGTTCATCACGACCACGGACATTGGACTGTTTCGCAGCGAGGACGGCGGAAAGTCGTGGGTGAGTTCGACGCAGGGTGTGCCGAAAGATTGGATGAACACGACGTATTGGATGGAGTTTGATCCTAAAGTAAAAGGACGCGTTTGGAGCGTGAACAGCTGGACACACGATCTGCCGAGGCCAAAAATGTGGCGCACGCAAAGCGTGGAGAAATATCACGGGGGAGTTTGCCTCAGCGAAGATGGCGGAAAAACGTGGAAGCCTTCGAACGCGGGGATGGAGCAGACGGCGGCGACCGATATTTTGTTGGATCTCGCGAGTCCGGTGGATGCGCGGGTGTTGTATGTCACGGGATTTGGGCGCGGAGTGTACAAGAGCGTGGATGGCGGGCGGAGCTGGACGGTGAAAAACAAAGGCATCACCCAGAAGGAACCGTTCGCGTGGCGAATCATTCGCGACAATAAAGGAGTGCTTTATCTCTTGGTCGCGCGGCGATCGGAAGACGGCAGCATCGGGACTGCGAAGGATGGTGCGATTTACAGATCGACAGATGGCGCGGAAAGCTGGAGTCCAGTGGCGATGCCGCAGGGCAGCAACGCGCCGAATGGGCTGGCGATCGATCCGGAGAATCCCTCGCGGCTTTATCTGGCGACTTGGGCGCGGGCGGCTGGTGTACATGGCGATGGTGGAGGAATCTATTTGTCGGAAGATGCCGGGAAAACGTGGAAGCAGACGCTGGAACGCGACCGGCACGTTTATGATGTAACGATCGATCCGCGCGATGCGAAGATTCTTTACGCCGCAGGATTCGAATCTTCGGCATGGAGATCTAC
>DATCOK010000274.1:0-10751 GCA_036564765.1 Candidatus Acidiferrum sp.
ACGCCGGGTTGCAGCAGACCGAGTTGGGTGAAATGGCGTTCGTTCAGCGGCAGGCCAAGAATTTCGCGCTCTTGCACGGTTTTGCCCAGACTGGTTACCGCGGTTTCGACCAGAGACGCGTTGGCTTGCACGTGAACTTCCTGGGTGGGCATGCCGACGACTAGATGAATGGCCACGGCGGCGGTCTGGTTCACGTCGAGCGAAATGCCGTCCTGCACGAATTTCTGGAATCCATTGGCCTCCGCTCGCAGTTCATAGTGGCCGACCGGCAATTCCACGAGGAGATAGGCGCCCTGCTGGTCGCTGGTAACCGTGCGCGTGAATCCAGTTTCCTTCTGCGTGGCGGTGATGGCAACGGCGGATACCACTGCCCCGCTTGGATCCGTGACCGCGCCGCGAATATTCGCGGTGATTTGCTGCGCCGAGGCCCCAGGCAGCGAGACAACAGCAAGCAACAGGACGCACAGCCAGCGTGCGAGACACGTCATTCGACTCTCCATTTTTCGCTCGACAATGATTTCTTGCGGTCTGAACAACTTCGATTGGACACGCACCCCCGGCTGCCCGAAATGAATTGGGCAGAATTACAGTGGCGCGATTATTGAGGTGGGATTCGACAGAAGCAATAATGCAAAAGGGTTATGCGGCCAGGACGCTTGCCGGGAAGTCGAGAAGGAGTCTTAGCGCTGACGCCATGGAGCGTCGCAAAAAACGAACCTGGTTGCTACTTTTTGAGCAGCGCCAATATTTGTTTTTGATTTTTCAGAATGCTGTCCAGGCTGCCCTGATTCTTCAGAATTTTCGCCTGATTGGTTTTGATGGTCTCCTGATTGGTCCTGATCTGCTTCTGATTGGCGATGATCTCTTTCTGATTGCGCAGAATTTGCTTTTGATTGGCGAGGACGTCGGTTTCGGACATGAGTCAGGCTCTCCTGTTGGATTGGCGCAGGGAATCTGCCAACCTCTTTTAGGCTGTAAGGTCTGCGGCGCATTCTGGTGCTGGTTAGACGGCAGGTCAATAGTGTTTTCAGGGGAGCGTCGTTTGCCCGTCGCAAATTCGCTGTGTGTCGCGAAATTGACTGCGGCGCGGTGTGACGTAACCAACTGGCTAAGGGCGGGTGCCACTCTTGATCATCACCCTTGCACCTCGCCTAGAATAGAAAGATCCCAGCAAGAGAAGCGTGGAGCTCGCCATGTCGGAAGCCTGGAAAAGTTGGGAAGGTCAAGTGGTGGACAGTTTCCCGCTGCGGGAATATCTGGGCGGATCGGACCATAGCGCCGTCTATCTGACGCAGCTGAATAATTCCGGCGAACAGAAGGCGGCGATTAAATTCGTGCCCGCGGACGAAGGAGCCGACGAGCAACTAGCGCGCTGGCGGGCGGCCGGGCAACTGACGCATCCTAACCTGCTGCAGCTGATCCGGGTGGGGCGCTGCCGGCTGTCCGAGAAGGGTTTTCTGTACGTGGTGATGGAGCACGCGGACGAGAACCTGGGGCAGATTCTTCCGGAGCGCGCGCTGGAGCCGGGCGAGGCACGGCAGATGCTGGAGGCGGTGCTGGCGGCGCTCACGTATCTACACGCGCAGGGGCAGGCGCACACGCGGCTGAAGCCTGGAAATATCCTGGCGTCGGGCGACCAGCTGAAATTGTCGAGCGATGCGATGTGCGAGATTGGCGGGACTCTGCCGGCGGGCCGGGTGTACACGGTTCACGAAGCGCCGGAACTGGCAGGAGGGACGGCGGTTTCCACGGCGGCGGATGTGTGGTCGCTTGGCGTGACGCTGGTGGAGGCGCTGACGCAGCGCACGCCGGTGTCGGCGAATCAGACGCGGGCGGAATTGCAATTGATGGAGACTTTGCCGGCGCCGTTCGCGGAAATTGCGCGGCGCGGCGTGGTGCCCGATCCCGCGCGACGCGCGAGTTTGATGGAGATTGGGGAGTTGCTGCATCCCTCGACGGCGACAGCGGTTTCGCCGAGTGTTGTGACCGCGCGCGAAGTTCCGGCGGCGGTGGTTCCCACCGCGGCCGAGACGGTTATCGCTACGGAACCGCCGAAGAAAAGTTTATCGTCACAGCAGGTGGCTTACAGCCCGCACACGTTGATGCCCGCAACGCCGGCGCGCAGCGTGCAGCCCACGAAAGGAAAATCGCACGCGGGTATTTTCGTGGTGGCGGCGGTGCTGATTCTCGCCGGGCTGCTGTTTGCGCCCCGCATGCTCAATCGCTTTTCTCAATTGCAGCCGCACGCCGATAGCGTGCAACCGACGGTGGAACCCGCGCCGGCAGCGTTGCAGCCGCCCACGCGCGAAAAGAATTCTACCACTGCTACGCAGGACGCGCCGAAGCGAGAGGCTGCGGGAGAGTCGCGGCAGAGCGTGGCGACACAAACTGCGCACTCGGATATTTTCGGGAAAGATACAGCAGCGGCAACTGGAGAAGAGCCAAGAAAGGCGGCGGCGAAGCGCGACGCACTTGCGGCGCGCGCGGATGCGGCGAGCAAGCCTGCGCGGGCACCAATCAGCAGCAACAACGGCGAATCCAGCAGGCCGGCGGCCAGGCTTTCGAACGCGGTGAGCACCAACCCTGCGAAAGGCGCGGTGAACTACCAGGTGGTGCCCGACGTTTCACAGCGGGCGCGGGACACCATTCAGGGCACGGTGCGCGTGAACGTGAAGCTGCGCGTGGATGCCAATGGCAACGTGGCTGCGGCGGATCTGGAAAATAACTCCAGCCGCTTTTTTGCTGACCAAGTGATGAAGGTGACGCGCCGCTGGACGTTTACGCCGCCGCAGGTGGATGGACGCAGCGTGCCGAGCGAATGGCAACTGCGGTTCGAATTTACAAACAAGGCGACGAAAGTCTTTCCGACTCAGACTAATCCGTAACAACCTTCTAATCATTCTGGGAAGGCAGTCCAGAAACTCCGGGCAGTGCTACGCCACGAAATATTTCTAGCGTGGTCCGTCACATGGTCAGGACGACGCGGAATTCCGCTTTGTCGCTCATCATGCGCGCATAGGCTTCGCCGGCTTTGGCCAGCGGGTATTTTTCGATCATGGGGCGCACACCAGTCAGTTCCGCAAAGCGGAGGGTGTCTTCCGAATCGGTGGGGATCCCGGAGGACCAGCCTTTTATTTCGCGACGGCCAAAAATTAATTGTATCGGGGTAGCCTGGACCGGATCGCCGGAGGCACCGACGACGAGCAGGGTGCCGTTGGGACCGAGGCCGTCGATTAATTCCGACATGGCCTTGGAGCTCGGTGCCGTGGCGAGAATCACGCGGGCTCCTCCCATTTTTTTGAGGGCTTCGGCGGCGTTGACAGCCTGGCTGTCGATGTAATCGCTGGCGCCGAGTTTCTTGGCGCGGGCAGCGTTTTCCGCCCCACGGCCGATGGCCACGGTGCGATAGCCAAATTTGCTGGCGAATTGCACGCCGAGATGACCGAGGCCGCCGATGCCCTGGACGGCGACGGTATCGCCGGGCAGGGCGCCGCTGTGGCGCAGAGCGTTGAAAGTGGTGATGCCGGCGCAGAGCAGGGGCGCGGCTTCGGCGGCATCGAGCGAGTCGGGCATGGCTGCCAGGGCGCTCACCGGAGCAATCATGTATTCGGCGTAGCCGCCATCGTAACTAATGCCGGAGATGAGCAAATTTTCACAATTGGCAAAATCGCCGCGGCGGCAGGAGAGGCAGGTGCCATCTTGCCCACCGTGCCAGCCGACGCCCACGCGCTGTCCTTTTTTCCAACTGGTGACGCTGACGCCCAACTCATCGATGACGCCGGCGACTTCGTGGCCGGGGACGCGCGGATATTGAATGCCCGGCCAGCCTTCCTTGGTCAGCACGTCGCTGTGACAGACGCCGCAGGCCTGCACGCGTATACGCACATGTCCCGCGGGCGGTACGGGAATGTCGCGCTCGACAATTTCGAAATCGGCTCCGGGCTTGCTTACCTGGGCTACTTTCATTTTGGCCAAGACACCCTCCTTCTTATGCAGAAATGGAGATGCGAAACGTTGGATGCGCGACGTTGGGGTGGAGTTAGAGTCGAGGCGATCGCCGTTAACACAGGCGTGAGGCTGCGAAAGGGGGGCCGGATGCCGTGCATCGCGGCTTGTTTTTGGATTAAGATACTTGCCCCAGCGCTCATCATGCTGTTGGCCAATTTTTCACCGGCCGATCAGCCGGCGCAGGCATTGCCGCTTCGCTCTCACTAAGGAGCCCGTTTGCGCACGACGCTGAAGATTGTCCTGCCGCTGATCATCAGCGTGGCGCTGGTTTCCCTGCTGTTTGCGGCCTACCAAGTACGCACCGAACGCCGACTGCTCCGCAATGATTTATCGCGCCGCGCCGAAATCCTGGGTGAAAGCCTGCAGGAAAGCGTCGAGCCATTGTTGCTGCTGGATCACGGGCGGGACAAGAATCTCCAGCGGCTGGTTGATCGCTTTGGCCAACGCGAGCACCTGAAGGGTGTGGCGGTGTATGACATCGACGGGAATGTGCTGGCGATTACGCCGGGGCTTTCCGCAGTGTTCAAGAACCGCCCGGTTGCGGCTGCACATGCCAGCCAAAAAGATGCGGGATATGGCGAGTTCGTAAAAATCGAACATCAACCAATGCACATCTACGCGCTGCCGCTGCACAACAGCGCCAAGCCCGCGGGCGTACTGGCGTTGTTTCACGACACTACTTTTATCGATACGCAGCTTTCGCACACTTTGCGCGACGCGTTGCTGACGGCGCTGATTCAGACGTTGCTGATTACTGGGTTGGCGATGATTCTGGTGCGCTGGACGTTTACAAATCCGCTGACGCGCACGGCCAAGTGGCTGCGCACCATGCGCACGGGGCAAACACACGCGCCGCCGACACTACCGGAAGGCGGCTTGTTCGATCAACTGCACCATGAGGTGGCGCATCTGGCGCGGGATTTGAACGCGGCGCGGGCTTCGGCGGAAAAAGAAGCGCGGCTGCGGGATACCAACGCATCGCAGTGGACGTCGGAGCGGCTGAGGGTGAGCCTGCGGAATAAATTGAAGGGGCAGCCACTGTTTGTGGTTTCGAATCGCGAGCCGTACATGCACGTGGTGAATGAAAATCGCTCGGTGAGCGTGATTGTGCCGGCGAGCGGATTGGTCACGGCGCTGGAGCCGGTCCTGCTGGCGTGCGATGGGACGTGGATCGCGCATGGCGCGGGCAGCGGCGATCGCGCGGAGGTGGATGGACACAGCCGGCTACGCGTGCCGCCGGACCGGCCGAGTTACACGCTGCGGCGGGTGTGGCTGTCGCAGGAAGAAGAGAAAGGGTATTACCAGGGATTTGCGAACGAGGGACTATGGCCGCTCTGCCACATCGCGCACACGCGACCGATTTTCCGACCCGACGATTGGCTGCACTACCAGCAGGTGAATCGTCATTTTGCGAACGCGGTGCTGGATGAAATGGAAGGTACGGAATCGCCGATTTTGCTGGCGCAGGATTATCACTTCGCGCTACTCCCACGGATGGTGAAGGAAGCGCGACCCGATGCGCGCGTGGCGATTTTTTGGCACATCCCGTGGCCAAACCCGGAAGTATTTGGAATCTGTCCGTGGCAGAAAGAATTACTGGATGGGTTGCTAGGCGCGGACCTGATTGGCTTCCACACGCAGTCGCACTGCAATAATTTTCTATCGACGGTGGATCGCTCGGTGGAAGCGCTTACGGAGTGGGACCGCTTCGCGGTGAATCGCCAGGGACACGTAACGCGGGTGCGGCCGTATCCTATCAGCGTGGCGTTCCCAGAGCGCGCGCGCACGATCAACGAGACGCGCAACGCGGGAGAAGAACGCGCGGCGCTGTGCGCGGAACTGGGCGTGGAAGCGAGCCTGCTCGGCGTGGGCGTGGACCGCGTCGATTACACCAAAGGGATCATCGAACGTTTTCGCGGGATCGAGCGATTTCTCGAATTGAATCCCGCCTATCAACGTCGTTTCACGTTCGTGCAAATCGGCGCGCCGAGCCGTACGGACATTCTCCGCTATCGCGAATTTCTGGATCAGGTCAGCGCGGAAGCGGAACGCATCAACATTCGGTTTCAAGCGGGGAAATGGAAACCCATCGTGTTTCTGCGCAAGCACCATTCGCATGAAGAGATCGACCGGTACTACCGCGCCGCCTCGGTTTGTCTGGTTACTTCGCTGCACGACGGGATGAATCTGGTCGCCAAGGAATTTGTGGCCGCGCGCGACGATGAACATGGCGTGTTGATCCTCAGTACTTTTGCGGGGGCGGCGCTGGAGCTGGGCGATGCGCTGCTGGTGAATCCTTATGATGTGCAGCAACTGGCCGATGCCATCCACCGTTCGCTGGATATGCCGGAAGATCAGCAGGCCATGCGCATGCATCACATGCGCGCGCACATTCGCGAGCACAACATTTATAAGTGGGCCGCAAATTTGCTCTCCGACCTCACGGAGATACGCATTGACACGCCGGAGCGGGCGGAAGTGCCGCTACCTTAACGGTGGCGGGGCGCGCCGCAGCGCGGAAAATTCCCAAAACTGAACACGGGTCGGCCTGATGGCAGCGCGCATCGACTAACACTTGTGTTAGGCAGAAACGCTGGCTCTACAGCGTATGCCGTAGAAAAGAAAAAGAAAAAATGTAAACGCTGGTAAAACTCTCGCGGTAATCAAAAAGGCCGCCGCCGGGCACAACCCGCCCGAAAAGGTGTTCATCCAATTCACAGAGCAAAACCGCAACTCTTGCTCGGGTGTGGTGTTGTAACTAGTCATCGGACCTTTAGGGACCGTTAGGAGAATGGTATGAAGCGTGTTGCTCTATTACTCGTATTTGTAGCCGGCATGTTTGTGCCGGGAGCTTTTGCTCAGGACAATGAGCATGTACAGGTCGGCGTCTTCGCCGATTACTTCCGCATCTCGCAGACGGACGCCGATATGCTGGGCGTAGGCGGGCGGGCGTCGTTTCAGGCTTTCAAGCGCATGAAGCTGGAGGCGGAAATGGCGTATGACTTCAGCCGCGCGTTTACCGAGGGTTTTAGCGATAATTCCACCGGCACAGTCACCTTTCAGCGTACCGACCTGCGCGTTTTGCACGGCTTGTTCGGGCCCCGCGTGAATCTGGGACGCCATAACATTCAACCATTCATCACCGCCAAGGGCGGCTTCATTAATTTCCACTTTGACAATTCTCCGGCAACATTCGGGACGTTCACCAGTACGGTTGCGGGTTTGCGGGACAACAACGTCATTGGAGCTTTCTATCCAGGAGGCGGGCTGGAAGGGCATCTGGGACCGATCGGGCTGCGTCTCGACGTGGGTGACGAGATGTATTTCAACCACGGCACGCATCACAACTTCCGCGCTTCGTTCGGACCGGTGATTCGCTTCTAACGTATCCACAGAAGAGCACAGAAAAAGGCAGAGCCATTGGCGCTCTGCCTTTTTTCGTTTTGGCCGGCGTATCGTGCGGAAAACGCGTGATACCATTTGCTGGCCCGGTTCAAAGGAGAAATTTCCATGCGTTGGACTCCCGGCGGCGAAAGCCCGGATATCGAAGATCGCCGCGACGACACCGGCGGCGGTGGCGGCGGATTTCAGTTCGGCGGGATGCACATTGGCATCGGCGGTGCGATCATCCTGTTGATTCTCAGCTTTGTTTTCAAAACAAATTTTTTCGCGTTGCTGGGTGGGGGAGGTTCTCCGCAACCGGCGCCCTCGAGCAGAGTCAGCGATCCGAACACTCCGCGGGGAACTTCGCCGCGCGACCAGGCGGAAAAGCCGCTGGTGCAGTTCGTTTCGTTTGTGCTGGATGACACGCAGAAAACCTGGACGAACATTTTGCCGCAGCAGGCGCACAAAAATTACCGGCACGCCAAGCTGGTTCTATTTCGCGATGCGATTCAATCGGGTTGCGGCGGGGCGGAAGCGGCCACCGGGCCGTTTTATTGTCCGCAGGACGAAAAAGTTTACATCGACCTGGGCTTTTATGATGAGTTGAAGCGCCGCTTCGGGGCGCCGGGGGAATTTGCGCAGGCGTACGTTTTGGCGCACGAGATCGGGCATCACGTGCAAAAGATTGTGGGCATCGAACAGCAGGAACAGCAGATGGTGCAGCAGAATCCACGGGCGCGCAATCAACTTTCGGTGAAGCTGGAGTTGCAGGCGGATTGTTATGCGGGGATCTGGGCGCAGAATACCCAGCAGCGCGGGTTGTTGGAACAGGGCGACATTGAGTCGGCGCTGGGCGCGGCCGCGGCGGTGGGCGATGACCGCTTGCAGAAGCAGGCGACCGGGCATGTCAGCCCGGATTCGTTTACGCATGGGACGTCGGAGCAGCGCATGTCGTGGTTCCGGAAGGGATTTGACAGCGGGTCGATGCAGGCTTGCGATACGTTTGGGCAGTAGGACTTAATTACAAGGGGTGCATCGTACATTCACAAAACCCCCACCCGCAAATTCGGCGTGTGGGGCACCCATTGCAATCCCATAAATTTTGAAGTGGTTGGGTTCTGTATAACTATTCTCGCTGTTTTCCCTCAACTACAAATCGGCACTAGCGAAGTGATCGCGGTGTTGGCGCAGGAGGAATTGGTCGGTCATGCCGGCGATGTAGTCGCAGACCACTAGGCTTCGTTTTGATTCCTGGGCGGCTTGTTCGTAGGCTTCGGGCATCGAGCCTGGGGTCGAGTCGTAATACTTGAAAAGTTCTTCGAGGCAGGCGACGGAGCGGTCGCGGTCTTCGGTAATCGCTGGATGGCTATAAACGTGGGCGAAGAGAAATTTCTTCAGGTCGGAACTCAGCTTGGCGGCTTTTTCACCAAATCCCGCCAGGCGCTCCGGGGCTCCGCGTACATCTTCCACGCTTCCTACATTCGCATCTCGCACGCGAGTTTGTGTCGAGCGGATTAAATCCGTCACCAAAAAATTCAGCACGCGCTTCAGGGCTTCGTTGAATTTTAGTTTCTCGCGGGCGGTAGGATGCTCGCTCTCGACCCCGGCGTAGGCCCGGCCAAAAAACGGAATTTCTTCGCTGAGCGCCGGAAGATCCAACAGGCCGGCTTCGAGGGCGTCGTCCAAGTCCGCGGTGTCGTAGGCAATCTCGTCGACGCAATCGATGAGCTGCGCTTCGAGGGGCGGACGCAAGTCCAGTAAATATTCGGTCAGTTCGGGAAAATCTTCGCGGCGGTAGTCGCGGGAATGCTTGACGATACCTTCGCGAACTTCGAAGGTGAGATTGAGCCCGGGAAAATCGATGTAGCGCTGCTCGAAGTGTTCGACGATGCGCAGGGCGTGCAGATTGTGATTGAAGCCGCCACCGTGGGCGCGCATCAACTGGTCGAGTTTGTGTTCGCCGGCGTGGCCGAAGGGCGGATGGCCAATGTCGTGAACCAACGCCAGCACTTCGGCGAGCGCGGCATTCAAGCCCAAAGCGCTAGAGACGGTGCGGGCGATTTGCGAAACCTCCAGAGTGTGGGTCAGGCGGTTACGGAAGTGATCGGAGAAACGCATGGTGAAAACCTGGGTCTTCGCTTCCAGGCGGCGGAAGGCGCGCGCATGAATGATGCGGTCGCGGTCACGGACATATTCGCTGCGATAGGGATGGGTGGGCTCGGGATAGCGGCGGCCGCGCGTTTCCTGGACGTTCATAGCCCACGGCGCGGTGTACGGCAGATTAGAAGGAGCGCTGATGAAGAACTCCGGGATTGCTGTGAAACTCTTCGCCGGACTGCCTAGCTAGACAGCGCGCTTAGACATTTCGTCCGCAAAAACATCGCGACTACGACTTGGGAGAAAGTGTGCCAAGTCCGCGGTCGGCTTCTTCCGCCAGCGGAGTGTCGGGGAATTCTTTCTTGACCTGCTGATAGACGTTGGCGGCTTCCTGCGGATTTTTCTGGCGCAAGACTCCGGCAAGTTCCAGCAACACCAGCGGCCGTGAAACAAAGACGGAGCCTTTGTCGGCGAGGGCGCGATAGATCCTGACGGCGTCATCGGTCTTGCCGGTGCGCGCGTCGATGACGGCCATTTGATATTGCGCCATGGCGGATAATTCCTTGTCGCCGCCGGAACTGATTTTTTTCAGCTCCTCGATGGCCTGGTTGTGCTGCTCGAGGTCTTCGAGGCACAGCGCATAGTAATAGCGCGCCCATTTGCCGGGATTGGTGCTGGGATACTTGGCTGCGACAGCGGCGAATTTTCGCGAAGCGTCCTGCGCCCGGGCATTTTCATCGGTGAAGGATGGCTCGCTGGGATCGACCGGTTCGCCGGGCATGGGCGGGCCGACGCGAGCGCCGTAGGTTTTCTGCGCGGCGTCAAAAGCGGCGGAGGCTTCCACAGTTTTGCGGTCGTTGTAAATGCGCCAGCCGCCATAGACGGCGGCGGCCACCAGCACCACGAGCAAAACGGCCAAGGTCAACTGGCTGTGGGAAAATACCGCTTCGGCGCCATGCTCGAGCGTCTCTTTAATCTTGTCCTGCTTCAGTTCTCTGCGCGAAATATGGTCAGGCACGAACGTTTTCCTCGCTTGTTTGGAAGACGTAATCGTAGCACAGTAGTGGCTGCCCGCTCATGAACCGCATCTCCGCCTGCCTGATTACCTTCAATGAGGAGCACAATCTGCCCCGCGCCCTGGCGTCGCTCGCCGGAGTGGTGGATGAGATCGTGGTGGTGGACTCTGGGAGCACTGATCGGACCGAAGCGATCGCGCGCGAGCATGGCACGAATTTCGTTTTTCGCGCATGGTCCAGTTATGG
>DATCOK010000275.1:0-5257 GCA_036564765.1 Candidatus Acidiferrum sp.
CGCTTGTACTGATTCTCCACTGTTGCTTCACCCTCGCGCAGTTGCCGCAGCAGCATGACAATCGACTGCAGCAAATCCAGCGGTTCGAATCCGCACACCACAATCGGCTTCCCCTGATCCGCCGCAATCCACTCGTACGGCCGGCAGCCGATCACCGTCGAGCAATGCCCCGGCCCGATGAATCCGTCCAGTCGCATGTCCGGCGAATCCAGAATCGCTCGGATCGCTGGAATAATCGTTACGTGATTGCAGAACACCGAAAAATTCTGCAACCCTTCTGCCTTGGCCCGCTGCAACGTCAAAGCCGTCGAGGGCGCGGTGGTCTCGAACCCAATCGCAAAAAACATCACGTGCTTGTCGGGGTTCTTCTTCGCCAGTTTGATGGCATCCGTCGGCGAATACACGATGCGCACATCCATCCCGCGCGCCTTATGCTCCAACGGGCTTCCGTTCGCGCCCGGCACGCGCATCATGTCGCCAAACGCCGCGAAAATCACGTTGGGGTCCGCCGCGATCGACAATCCATCATCAATCCGCCCCATCGGCAAAACGCACACCGGGCAGCCCGGCCCGTGAATCAGATCAATATTTTCCGGCAGCACATCTTTCAAACCAAATCGATAAATCGCGTGGGTGTGCCCGCCGCAAACTTCCATGATGCGATAGTGTCTCTGCGGATCGCTCAACCGGCGAATCTCTTCCGCCGTCTTCTTGATCAATTCCGGATCGCGAAATTCGTCGACGTATTTCATCTCGGGCCCCGCTGCCTGCTCCAGCTAATTTATTTTCTCCGGAGCGATCTTCTCGCTTTCGCCTTCCAGTCCATATCCGCGGACTTCTTCCATCGCCGCCTCGCTCTCCCCCAGCATCTGCAGCATGCGCATCTGATCTAGCGCTTCCGCCTCGCTGATCTTGCTCATCGCGAATCCCACGTGGATCAACACCCAGTCGCCCGGCTTGGCCTGATCTTCCTGCAACAACCCCAGGTCCACTCGCCGCCGCACCCCTACCACATCCACCAGCGCCGTGTGGGTCGCGTCGTCCGTAATCTCAATCACTTTTCCCGGTATCGCCAAACACATGCGGCATCCTCCCGTGTGTTCCCGCTCTTCATTACGATGCATCTCGCACCGCCTCGGGCTTACTCCGCCCGCTTCGCCACAATGTCAAACTGCAATTTCAACTCATCCTTGATTCGCAACGCCCCACCCGCCACCGAAACCGGCTTGATATTGAAATCCGTCTGCTTGATCGCCACTTCCCCGTAAGCTCGCATCGTCCCATCCATCGGGATCACTTGTGCCGCGATCAACTGCCGCCGCGTCACACCATGCAGCGTCAGATCCCCTTCGACCTTCAGTAAAAACAGCGTCGGCCCCATCGAGCTGCCGGTCACCTGCGTGCTGCCGAAAATAATTTCCGGATATTGCGCCGATTCCAAAACCTGCTGGTTCATCAACCGCTCAATCTCTCGTCGATCCTTATCCGAGGCGTCGCTCTGCAATGCCAACGAAGACGCCTTCACCGTGAAATTTAACGAGGCCTCGCTGATCGCCTCCGGCGCAAATCGAATCGTCCCCGCAAAATCCCGAATCGCAATCACCGGATTATGCCCAAATCCCGACAACAACCCCGTAGCCAACGCCCGCACGGTAAAGCGGCTCTTCGTTGCATCGATGGCATACTCCACCGTGGAAATCTCTGGCGTCATTTTTGCTCCGGCCGTTCCGCTCATACCGCTCCCTGCTTCCGCCCGATCATGTAAAACGAAATTCGCACTTCATCCTTCATCTTCAAGGTCCCGCCCGCAACCGTCGCAATCCGCAGCCCATACTCCGTCTGCTTCACCGTGAAATCTCCGTACCCCCGCAACGTATCTTCTCCCGCCACCACCTGCGCATCAAACTGGTGCCGCCGCGTAACTCCATGCAGCGTCAAATTCCCGCCAATCTTCGCCTTGAACAAATTTTCCGTAACCTTGGACGTGCTCACGTCCGTGCTCTCGAACGTAATCTCCGGATACAGCCGCGTCTCCAGCACTTCCTGAAACATCACCTGCTCGATCGCCGCGCGGTCCTGCTTGCTCACCTCGTCCATAATCTCGAACGAGCTCACCCGAATCTTGATCTTCACCGACGCATCCGAAACCGTCCCGGGAACGAACTTCACTTCCCCGGTAAAATCGCGAATCGCGAATTTCGGATTGTGCGCCGCGACTGCTGCCAATCCCGTCGCAAACGCATGCAGAAAAAATTGACTCGCCTTCGCATCCACAACATAACGAACCAGTGCCGGCAAGGGGTCACCTGTAAGTTGCGCCAACCAGACTCACAAAAATCCCCGGGAAGGGGGCCGAGCTAGCAGCAAAGCCAATCTACATCGACCGCAGACGGAAATAGCGCTCCACATCCGGAATCAAATTATTCACGATCCCGCCGATCGGGCTATTGCTGACATATTTCCTCACCGAAGGATTGGACAAAATCATCCCCGCTCCCACGATGACCAGCGCCGCGCCGCCCAGCATGAACAACGTGTCCCGGTCGCTCCCCATCATTCCTTCTTTGCGATCCACAATTTCCATTTTCATGAACGTTCCTTTCTCAGGTAATAGATTCGTCGACCGCGTCGACGCGTAAAGGCCATTCGCCCGCGACGATTCTCGCCACCAGCGATTCCGTCAACTTTACCGCTTCCCCCACGGCTTGCTCCACCGGTTCGCTCAGCCCCATTAGCCCTTCCTCGGGACCCAGCGTCTCGGGTTCGCATCCTAGCAGCAAAATCCGTTTCAACGGCGCGCCCATCGACTTCGCCATCCGCAGCACGCTCAGCGGATTCATCGCGTGCGCGTCCACCGCCGCATTCCCCGATGCGTCAAACACGCTCAAATCCGGCTCCATCACATACAACGTCCCCGGCGCCGCATCGCGCGGGCACGCATCAATCAAGATTGTCGTCTCCGGTTCATCCATCAGCGCGTACGCCAAATCCAATCCGCGGATCCCGAAATCTATTATCCGCACGCCCTCGGGAAATTGTTTTTCCGCCAGCCGCGTCGCCACTTCTACTCCAAATCCATCGTCGCCCAAAAAAATATTTCCAATTCCCGCCACTAGAATGGCCGGGTTCTTGGACTTCTGCGCCGCCGCTGCTTCTTCCGGCGTCAGCGGCTCCACTTCTTCCGGAAAAAAGAAAAATCGGTGCCCTGGCTGCCGCATCATCCCGATGTCCCGGCCCGGATCGTCATCCGCTACCACGCAGATGTGAAACTTTCCCTCGTAATCCTGCTCAATCGACTCAATTACCGCGGTCTTACCCGCCAACGCCATATCAAAAATGTCCGCGCGCTTTCCCGGCCGCAGTCGCACCCGATCCCCGGCTTTCACTTCCGATCCGCCGATGTACAGCGTCTCCAGCGGCGTTTTCGCTTCCAGCAAATTCCATTCCCACTCGTTCATTGCGGATCCTCAGTCGATGGCCGCATGCCGCGCAAAACTCCATGCAGCTTCATGAACTGTTCCTCCGGCATCGCTTCCGTCCGGTCCAATATCTGCCGCGCGCGTTCGTCGCCTTCGCGCATCTCTTGCTTCTCGCCTTCCGTCAGGGTCAGAATCCGTAGCGCCAGAATTTCATCGATCTCCGTTCCATCAAACAAATCTCCCGCGCTTTCCGGCGCGATCTGCGGATAGTCGTAAAGAATAATCGGCGACGACAGCATCGCATCCCGCTGCCCTTCTTCGCCCACCAGCACCGGCCACGTCCCCACGTTCTTGCATCCCGCGCGAAACTCGCACAACTCTTGTGGCGTTTCCAGCAGTGACACAAATTCGCCGCCCTCCACGCTCAAGATGCTATGCGCGGAAAGCAGCGAGCGCATCACCGCGCGCTCGCGAGCTGCCTCTTCGGGATTATCAAGCTTCGTATCGTTCGCCACCACCAGGGCAATCCTATACAAGCCATCCTTCAACCGTTCGCCCGTCAAACGCGCGTGCCCGGTCACCGCTTCCTGCGTCCGCAAAATGGATTGTCCCGCTCGCCCGTTCGCGGCTCGAACCTCTTCGCTGATTTGGTTCGCCGGCAAAGTGAACGAATGCTCCACCGCCTCGGCCAGTAGTTCGCTGATCGCTACCGGCCCCACGGTGACATCTCGCTCCGCCGCTTCTTGCCACGCCTGCGGTTGCGTTCCAACACCCGCTGCCGGGCCGCTTTCCGTCGCCGTGGAGATTCGCGAAATACCATGCAGAAACCGCACCTTCACTTTAATCTTTGTCTCGTCGCTGCCCGTCACCAGGCATTCTGTCTCCGTCTTCCACGGATCGCTGCCCTTCTGCAATTCGCTGTAGTTCCGCGGGTACACTACCCCAAAATTCCAGCGTTGCCGGTTCTTCACCGACGACGCGCGATAGGGATACAACATGTATCCCTCATACAAAACCGCGTTGGCAATCTCCTCAACCAGTTTCTCGTTCATTTCCCGACCGGCTCATCTAGATTCGCGAACATCCGCTCAATCACTTCTTCCCACGTGGGAATTCCGTTGCGCACTTTGTACTCATGCATTCGTTCGAACGCGTCGCGCCGCAAACACAGCCACGCTGTGTTCGGATAATATTCATCGATCAGTTCGCGCCACACCTTCACCGGCAACTTGAACTTCGCTTCCTTCTCCCACGAAATCGGCGCCACCTGCAGCGCATTTCCTTCCCCGCGGTAAAAAACTGTCCCACTGAACTGAAAATTCAGCGGCAAAAACCCATCTTCCAACCCGTGAAAATATTTTGTCGCCCCCACGCTGAAATCAAACGTGCACGGCACCGGAATCTCCACCACCGTTTCGTTCTCGAACGGCGGCACGGTGATCGCCGAATGCGTCCACAACATATTCTTCAGCGTCTGGCTCCAGCGCTCCGGCTCTCCGAACAAATCTCGCAGCCGCACTTTTTCCTCTGCCGAATACTGCCGCCGCGTCACCTCAATCTGTATCTGCGCCCGCAGCATCGCCGAATGAATCACTTCTCCGTGTTTCCCATTCGTGATGCGCAACCGGAAAGAAAGCATCGGCGCCGCCGCGTACGGCACTACCGCCACGCTCTCCACCACGAAATTCAGATCAGGCATGCGCTTCCTCGCTCCCCACGCCCGCCTTGCTCTTCAACACTGCGAAAAACTCTCCCACCTCGCGCCACACTTCCGTCCCACCGGAAAGCCCGTGCCAGTGCATGCGAATCAAGCCCACCAATTTGAAGCACTGGTCGAT
>DATCOK010000276.1:0-3770 GCA_036564765.1 Candidatus Acidiferrum sp.
GCGTTACACTAGCGGCGTAATGGCCAAATATGCGCTGCTGGTCTCCTCTTCGGCGCTCGGCGCCATCACCGCTGTTCCCACGAATTTGCCGTCCACGGTGCAACCCGGGACGAGTGCGAGGACCGTATGAAATTAACCGGCGCGGAAATCCTCTGCGAGTCGCTGACGCGGCTGGGGGTGCGCCACATTTTTGGTTATCCCGGCGGCGCGATTCTGCCGGTCTATGACGCCTTGGGGAAGTCCAAGCTGCACCACATTCTGGTGCGTCACGAACAGGGCGCCACACACATGGCCGATGGCTACGCGCGCGCAACGGGCGGCGTGGGCGTAGCGATGGCCACTTCCGGCCCCGGCGCCACCAACATGGTCACCGGCATCGCTACCGCTATGCTCGATTCTTCGCCGGTGGTGTGCATCACCGGCCAGGTCAGCAGCAAAGTGCTGGGCTCGGACGCTTTTCAGGAAATCGACATCACCGGCATCACCATGCCAATCACCAAGCACAACGTGATTGTCACGCGCGCGGAAGACATCGCCCGCAGCGTGCGCGAAGCGTTTCAGATTGCGGCCAGCGGACGGCCCGGCCCGGTTTTGGTCGACATCACCAAGGACGCACAGCAGGCTTCCTGCGAATTCGACTGGGACGCGAGCGAACCCAAGCTCCCTCCGAAGCGCCAGCGCGCCAATCATGACCGGACGGACTTTGATCGTGCCGTCGAGTTGCTGAATTCCGCCAAGCGTCCTCTGATTCTCGCGGGGCACGGCATCATGGTTTCCGGCGCGATGAAAGCCTTTGCGGAATTTGTGCGCGCTGGAAATTATCCCGTGGCCATGACGCTGCTGGGTATCGGCTGCTTCCCTGCCCAGGATTCGCTCAATCTCGGCATGATGGGGATGCATGGCGAAGCCTGGGTAAACAACGCCATTCAGGAGTCCGACCTGCTCATCGCCGTGGGCATGCGCTTCGATGATCGCGTGACCGGCGACCTGCGCACCTACGCCCGGGGAGCGCGGAAAATTCATATCGAGATCGACCGCGCGGAAATTAACAAGAACGTGCCGGTGGACGCCGCGCTGGTGGGCGACGCGCGCGAAATTCTCGAGAAGCTTACGCCACATATCGTGACCCACGACCACAGCGCATGGATTCGACACATTCAGGAGACCAAGGGCGGCTCCGCGGTCCGCGACATTCAAAGCCTGCCTGATAATGGCCATCTCTACGCCGCGCACGTCATCAACGACATCTGGAAAGAGACCAAGGGCGAAGCCATCGTCGTCACCGACGTCGGCCAGCATCAAATGTGGGAGGCGCAGTACTACCATCACAACACGCCACGCTCGCTGATTACCTCCGGTGGCCTGGGAACGATGGGCTTCGCTCTGCCCGCGGCAATCGGCGCGAAATTTGCCCGGCCCGACGCGGAAGTCTGGGTGGTGGTGGGCGACGGCGGCTTTCAGATGACCATGAGCGAGCTCGCCACGATCGTGCAGGAAAAGCTCAACATCAAAATCGCCATCATCAACAACGGCTTCCTCGGCATGGTGCGGCAGTGGCAGGAATTTTTCTACGACAAGCGTTATGTAGCGACACCGCTGGTCGCCCCTGATTTCGCTGCGCTGGCCAACGCCTTCGGCATTCGCGGAGAGCGCATCAGCACGCGCGCCGAAACGGTGCCGGCCATTCGCGCGGCTCGCAAAGCGCAGGAAACCGTGTTGCTGGATTTCCGCGTCGAGCAGGAAGATTCCGTCTATCCCATGGTCGCGGCGGGCGCTTCGCTGAGCGACATGATTCGTCGGCCGGACAACCCGCTGGTGGAAACTGCGGCGGAGCCGTAGAAGAATCGAGGGGCGCATGCAAACACTGGTCGCATACGTGGAAAATAAACCGGGCGTGCTCAATCGCGTGGCTTCGCTGGCGCGGCGACTGGCCATCAACATCGACTCGCTGACGGTCGGTCCCACGGAGAATGAAGAGATCGCGCGCATGACCATCGTGGCGCATACCGACGAGAAAGGCGCGCACCGCCTGGAGGCCAGTCTCGAAAAACTGGTGGACGTGCGCCTCGCGGAAAATATTTCCAACCGCTCGGTGCTCGATCGCGACCTCGCGCTAATCAAAGTTTCCGCCGATCAGAAAAACCGTCCGCACCTAATGGAATTGATCAAGGTATTTCGCGCGCGCGTCGTCGATGTGGCTCCTGAGTCGCTGATTCTGGAAGTATCCGGCACGGTGGACAAGATCGACGGCTTGCTCGAAGTACTGCGGCCCTTCGGCGTGCTGGAAATGGCGCGCACCGGCCGCATCGCCATGACCCGCGGCGGCGATTTGCTGCGCCCGCCGATGGCCAACACCAGAACAGAACCTGGCGTGAAAGAAACATCCGGCGCAGTATCTGTCCCTTCGTAATGCCAATATTCAGTCGCTGAAAAGATTGATGATCACAAATTGAACCGCAGCCTGACGGCTGCCTCGAGGAAAACCATGGCAAAACTTTATTACGACGATTCCGCGGACCTGGCGCTTATCCAGGGGAAGAAAGTTGCCATCATCGGCTACGGTTCGCAAGGCCACGCGCACGCCTTGAATCTGCGCGACAGCGGAGTCTCCGTGCGTGTCGGCCTGCAACCGGGCAGCGCCTCGCGCGCCAAGGCGGAAAAGGAGGGTCTAACCGTCAGCGCTCCCGCGGAAGCCACAGCCTGGGCCGACGTCATCATGATCCTTACGCCAGATACCAAGCAGCCCAAGATTTACCACGAATCGATCGAGCCTAATCTGAAAGAGGGCAAGACGCTGATGTTCGCGCACGGCTTCAACATCCGCTTCGGCGCCATCAAGCCGCCGACGTCGGTCGATGTCTCCATGATCGCGCCGAAAGCGCCGGGTCACCGCGTGCGCGAAGTGTTTACTGAGGGCGGTGGAACGCCCGCGCTTCTTGCGGTGGAACAGGATGCCAGCGGCCACGCCAAAGAATTGGCTCTTTCCTATGCGAAAGCCCTGGGTACCACGCGGGCCGGCGTGCTGGAAACGACGTTCACGGAAGAGACGGAGACAGATCTATTCGGCGAACAAGCGGTGCTCTGCGGCGGCGTCAGTGAGCTGATCAAAGCCGGGTTCGAAACCCTGGTGGCCGCCGGCTACCAACCGGAAGTCGCGTACTTTGAATGCATGCACGAACTGAAACTGATCGTCGACCTGATCTACCGCGGCGGCTTGAGCTACATGCGCTATTCCATCAGCGATACCGCTGAACAGGGCGACTACAGCGCCGGCCCGCGCATCATCACCTCTGAAACTAAAAGCGAAATGAAGAAAATCCTCTCCGAGATTCGCGACGGCAGTTTTGCCAAAAAATGGATTGAAGAAAACGAGAAGGGCTGCCCGAACTTCCTGGCCAAGCGCCAACAGGAGCAAACTCATCCGATCGAACAGCTCGGCCCGGAGCTGCGCGCCATGATGCCCTTCCTGCAGCCGGTTACCGCTCCGGGACTCGCCAAGCCTGCCACCGCCAGCAAAAAGTAATCGATTGAAAGCTACTCTTTTTAGCCATTGCGAGCCTCATGTATTGACAGGCGGGTAATTTTGCATAATCCTCTGGCACCATGAAACCCAGGGCCCAGACTTCCACCCCCCATCTCGCAGAACGAATCGATCAACTTACCGTCAAGCGCCAGGAAATTATTCGGCCGATTCTTGAACACCCCCGCGAGTATGTTTTGCTAAGCGTCCGCGCGCTGGCGAAAAAACTGGGAACTGATCCAGCCACCAT
>DATCOK010000277.1:0-3407 GCA_036564765.1 Candidatus Acidiferrum sp.
ATGCTAGGCTGCTCCACCCCGCATAGCCACTATGTGCGAGGTGCGGAGTGGCCTCAAGTTGTCGCGGCGACTCAGCGACAAACTTACGCCGCGAGCCGACCCTAGTTTTCGGGTTTTCTGAGTCTTCAGGATTTTGCCGACAGGCCTGGCAAGGAATTGCACTACCAGTCTTTGTACGGCGTCCCGTCGAATGGCGACGTTCTTTCCGAATTCGAGTGCACGTCCACCATGCCCGTTCCGCTTTGATCCGGGCTCAGCACCACTTCATCGAACTGCGGCTGCCAGTCCTTCTGATTCGTAATCGGGTCGGTGGGTACGATGCGCAGATAACCCGCCTGCTGCAACGCGTCCAGCGATTGCGGCGCGGACTGTTTGTCCAGCGTGTAATTATCGATGGCCTGTCGCATGACTTGCAGGTCCTGCTTCAACGTCGCTTCGCGCGCGCGCGCCACGGAGCGGTCGTAGCGTCCGGCCGCAAGGCCCAATAGAATAAAGATGATCGTAATCACGATCATCAACTCGATGAGCGTAAACCCACTCATCGCCGCGCGCAGCCGCCCAAAACCGCGAAACGGCCGCCCCATCTCGTTTCCGTTTTTTTGACTTTGTAGTCTCACTTCACGCTCGCCAAAGAACTACCAGTCCGAATATTTCGTTCCGTCCTGCGCCGTGCCCGTCGATTTCGAATACACATCGAAAACATTCTTTCCGCCCCAGCTGGTCGAATCCGGATCGTCCTGCACCGCGCGCAAGCCCCACTCGTTTTGCCCGGTCATCGGATCCACGGGGATCTTCCGCAGAAAGCGAATCTTCTTATCGTTGGACGCCCCGAGTTGCACGCCCTTCACCAGCGTTTCGAGGTCCGGCGGATAACCCTCGCTGCCCAGTTCCACGCGAATCTGGTTGCGATCGGCGGCATCCTTATAGCGGTCGATGGCGTCGCGCATCTCCCGCAAATCACGATGCAATTCCGTTTCCTTGCCGCGAATCACCGTGAACTTCGCGATCGGCAGCGCCGCGGAAGAAAGAATCAGCAAAATCGCGCAGGCGATGATCAACTCCAGCAGGGTCATCCCCGCTTGCCGCGCGAATCGGCGTCTGCCGAAAATATTGCCGCGAATGAAAACCTTTGACATGCCGCTCACGCTTTACGGTTGGACCTGCAGCGTCGCTTCGTTGGTGATCAAGGGAATCGGCTTTTGCTGTGAATCCTTGGCGTTCACCTGCACGATCGACAGATTCGACGTGCCCGGCGCCAGGCCCTTCACCACGATGCCCATCAACGTGCCGCTGCCGTTCACGCCCGGCGTATTCGGTTGACGCGTCGCGGAAATAATCGCCTGCCCATGTTCCTTGTCGACGCGCGAAACGATGGCAATCTCCTGCGTGCCGCCCGAAAGAAATCCTCCGTGCTGCACTTCCTCGATACTCACCACCGCCGGGTTGTACTGCAGCAACAGTGGAATGGAATACAGGTCGCTAACATTGTCCACCACGATGCCTATCGTGGTTGTCTGTCCCGCCTTCAACGAAAGCCCTTGGGGCTCAAAGTGAATTTTCGCCTGGCCACCTTCTACGCCAGGCGCTGTCGCAGCCCCAGAGTCTGCCGGCGCGGCATTCGAACCAGTCGCCACATTCGGCGCCACCGTCGGCACCTGAGCGGCAGGTACAGGCGTCTGAGTTGCCGGAGCAGGTGCCACGCCAGGAACCGGCTGCATGGTCGGCGTGCGCACGTCGCTCTCGCGGCGAATCTGCACATTGGTTTCCGAACCGGAATACAGCGGCCGCAGATTGCCCTTGGTCCATTCCGGAATGCGCACGATGCGCGGCGTCAACACGATCAACACTTCATTTTCCTGGTGATCGATCTTGTCGTCCGAAAAGAAGTAGCGGAGGAAGGGAACTTTCGCCAATCCTGGCCAGCCATTCAGCGTGCGGGTGTCGGTCTTTTCAAACAATCCGCCCAGCACATTGGCTTCGCCTTCTTTCAGCCGGATATCGTGCTCAATCTTGCGCTGGCTGATGATCGGCTGCTGAATTCCGCCAATCGTGGAAGTCCCGGTCACCGAAGAGACTTCAATGATCACCTTCATACTCACTTCGTGATTGGGGTGCACCCGCGGCGTGATGTCCACGTTGACGCCGACTTCCAGGTACTGGAATTGCGTGTTCACCAACGGGTTCACGCCCGTAGCCCCCACGCCCACACCCGCCTGGAAGCTGCCCGTCGCGACTGGAACTTTATCGCCGACGCGCAACTTGGCCGGCTGTCCATCGATGGATCGAATCTCCGGGTTCTGAATAATCTTGGTATACGTGTCCGTCAAAACCGCATTCGCCGTGATGCTCGGCAGCGTCACGCTGTAATCGCTACCATTCAAATGCCGCAACTGATTCAGCGAAATAGTTTGGTTCGAGGTAGTGCCGCCGGTGGTACTCGTCCCGCCGGTGGTCGTTGTGCCGGTCGTGGCGTTGGGGTTGATGGTCACCGAAGCCGACTGAATCGGCAAGATCCCCAAATCGCGCAACCGATCGGTTCGCGCCTGCAAAACTTCCACCTGTACCACGACTTCCGGCTTGGCCTTGTCAATGTCGCCGATCATCTTTTCCGCGAGCAACAACTTGTCCGGCGTATCCCGAATGATGATGGCGTTCTGCGAATTCAACTGGTGAATGCGCTTCAGATCCAGCAACTGGCGCAAGCCCGTCACAATTTCCGTTAAATCCTGTGGCTGCACCGTATTGGCTAGGTAAAAGGTCTTGACCACCTGCTCTTCGTAATCGCGGCGCTTCTGCGGCTGGTCCGGAATCACGAAAATAATATTCTCGGTCACCGGCTTCCAGAACGCCTTGCTCTCCAGCGACACGATATCCAGCGCCTGCTCCAGCGTCACATTGTTCAATTCCGTGGTAATGCGCCGGGCAGGGAAGTCCGGATCGTAAATCACCGTCAAGCCCGCCAGTTTGGCCACCGTGTCGAAGACGATCTTCGCGTCATTCGACATCTTCAAGTTAATCGGAGCGTGCGAAAGCGGCTTGATCTCCGGCGGCATGGTCGCCAATGGCTGCGCGTTCGGGTCTGGCGGCGGCTCCGCAGCGGCATCCGCGTCGCGGTTCTTGTCCGAAATCATCGCGGCAGTGCGGCGCAATTCCTGTTCTGCAATGGGACTCGAGGGGTCCACCACTCCGGCACGCTGGAATTCCGCCAAGGCGCCCTGTAAATCGCCCTTCCGGCGCATCTCCAGGCCCCGCTTGATGTGCATCTCCGACGCTTCGAAGCGAATCTGGTTGACCTTGATCTTCAGGTTGGCGTTATTCGGGTCGGCTTTCAGCGCCTGTTGGTAGTAGGTGAGCGCCCCGTCGTAATCTGCAATCGTCTCTGCTTTACGCCCCTCGTTGTATTCGGT
>DATCOK010000278.1:0-3758 GCA_036564765.1 Candidatus Acidiferrum sp.
AGCACCACCGTGGCGCTCGCGGTGCCCGCGCTGGTGGCGATCACCCGCGAAGCCAGCATCGGAATATTTTCATGAGCTTTTCGGAAGTTGAGCAACTTGCCGAGTCGGTCGGCTTCGCTCGCCTGGCTCTGCAGTTGGGTAATCTGCATCTTCAGCGCGGCATTTTCCTTGCGCAGGTCTTCGTTTTCGATCGCCGCGCCCTGCAGCGCAAAATAATGATTCCAGGTGCCGCGCACGTGACCCACGCCGTTCACGCCCGCGCGTTCGAAGGGCGAAAACGCTCCCACCGTCCACACGCGAATCAACCGGCCCTGGGAGTCGCGCTTGATCTGCAAGGCCAGCAACAGCACCTGTAGCAGCACCACTCCTAAGAGCAAGAAGATAGATCTATGCCGGCCTTGTATTCCCGCCATGTGTCCTGAAGCCCAACAGAATTTTCGCTACCGCGATTCTTGAATTTTGCTTTCTGCGATTTCAAAATCCCGGCGCCAACGGCGAATTCGCCGCGGCTCACTAGTCGATGCACACCTGCCTCAGCAAGCGGAAGTCGCTCAACATTTTTCCTGTGCCCAGCACCACGGAAGCTAGCGGATCGTCCGCAATGGAAACCGGCAAGCCGGTCTCTTCACGAATGCGCTTGTCCAGGTTTTTCAGCAGCGCCCCGCCGCCCGTCAGCACGATGCCGCGATCGCTGATGTCTGCGGAAAGTTCCGGCGGAGTACGCTCCAGCGCCACGCGCACCGCATTCAAAATCGTGGCCACGCATTCCCCCAGCGATTCGCGAATTTCGCTGTCATCGATGGTCACCGTGCGCGGCACGCCCTCGATCAAGTTACGTCCTTTCACTTCCATAGTCAGCGGCTTTTCCAGCGGATATGCCGAGCCGATTTCCATCTTGATCTGTTCCGCGGTGCGCTCTCCAACCAGCAGGTTGTACTTGCGCTTGAGATATTGCATGACCGCTTCATCCATTTCGTTGCCGGCCACGCGCACCGACCGCGAATAGACGATGCCGCTCATGGAAATGACCGCGATGTCGGTGGTCCCGCCGCCGATGTCCACCACCATGTTGCCGGACGGCTCTTCGATGGGCAGCCCCGCGCCAATGGCCGCGGCCATGGCTTGTTCCACCAAATAAACTTCGCTGGCTCGCGCGCGATATGCGGAGTCCTGCACCGCGCGCTTTTCCACCGGCGTAATCTCGCTCGGCACTCCAATCACGATGCGCGGATGCACCAGCACGCGGCGATTGTGGGCCTTCTGAATAAAATACGTCAGCATCTTCTCGGTCACTTTGAAGTCAGCGATGACCCCATCCTTCATGGGCTTGATGGCCACCACGTTGCCCGGCGTGCGCCCCAGCATCTCCTTCGCTTCGCGGCCCACGGCCACCACTTCGCCGGTCGACTTGTTGATCGCCACGATGGACGGCTCATTCACCACGATGCCTTTGCCCGCCGAAAACACCAGAGTATTCGCCGTGCCCAGGTCGATGGCCAGGTCCGAGGAAAATAAACTGAAAACCGATCGCAAATTGTATCCGTTCTTATTCATTCCCCCGTCTCCCCAAACAAAAATTCCTGCGCCCGAACAGGCCAATCCCTAAGGCAAAAATTATTTAGGTACCACGATGGAGACCTGCTGCTTGGCAGTGCCTCCGCGGCGGTTCGAACCGATAATCGAAATGGTGTGCTGTCCCGGCTCCAGCGGTTCCGTAAAATGCCGGAAGGAGCCATTCTTCTCGATGTTCGGCACCGACTGTCCATTCACAATCAGCGCCGCGCCCGGCTCCGTGCGCCCCACAATCTCTGCCACGCGCCCGTGCAGCTGCGTGCCTTCAATCTCCAGAATCATGTCCTGGGATTTGCCCTGCGCCACCAGCGTGAATTGAAACGTTTCGCTCACTTCGCTGGTCTGCTTCTTGGCGTCTTGCGCTGTCACGTTCCAAAAATACTCCCCGGGATCCAGTCCGCTGATATCCGCGGTCGTTCCCGAAACCTTGGCCTGCTTGGCGATCGAACGGAACGAGGTGCTGGTGCTGAGCCGCAAGGTGTAAGAGACCGCGTCCTGGATCGGCTTCCATTCGAAATGCACGGGAGAAATTTTCGGCTTCTCGTTGATGATCGGCGCCAGGTTGAGCGGTTCCACCAGCGACGGCGGAGCCAACACATTCGAACGCTGGATCGGCCCATTCGTTGGGAAGCTGGCCTTTTCCCACTGGGTCAGTTCGATCTTTTCGTCCCCGCGCTTCACTTCCGCCGAACCGTTGGACACTACGATTTCATGATTGTTGTTTTCCGGATCGTTCTTGATGGACGCTCGGCTGTTCTGCCGCAATTGCGCGCTGGCGTCTTCCACGTTAACTGCTGCTTTCGAACCCGGTGAAGTCCAGTTCGGCGTGGCCAAGTCCACCGACCCGGTGCTGATGCGCACCGCTACGCTGGTCGGCCGGTTGCTGGCCATGGAATTTTCTTCCACGGTGACCAGCGTGTCCGATTTCACCGTGTACGTCGTGCCGTCCGCGAAGGTGATGCGGGCGGCGCTGTCCGCTCCGGTCTGCACATAGTCGCCCTTGTCCAGGGTGGTCTTGTAATCCGCGGCGACCCACTGCACCGAATTCACTTTCTTGATCTGCACTTTGCCGTCGAGATTCACAAATTTGGCCTGCAGCTGCGAAATTGCCACGTTTCCCGTATCGGGCGCGGAAATGGCATTGGACAATTTATGAACCGCGGAGGTATACAGGTCGGGCCAAATCAGAAAAACCACGCCCAGAATCACCGCCAAAAGAATGCTCACATACAGGATAACCGTCTTGTAGGTAACCGCCGTCCAATACACCTGTACTCGCGGCTCTTTATCAGAGACGACGGCATGCTTCGGATCGATGGGTGCCTGGACGCTCACGGGATAAGTGCTTATGACTCCAATTTTGAAATCTAACACAGCGATTTGTACCCAGCGGAACTCGCCCGCGAGGTCGTAGTCAAACTGCAAATAGCGAATGCGCACACGCAACATGCGGCTGAAAAATTGAGCCTGTCCCATTGAAGCGCCGTGCACGAGCGGTCGTTGTTGGGCCAGGGCGAATGTCATTGAGGGCAACGAGGCTATACCCTATAATTCGGTGTTTGTTTGGCTACGGAGGAAACGCATCGGATGGCTGGAGAAAGAGATAGCGGACAACTGGGGAAGCGCATACTCCTCGGGGCAGTTGTAGTCGTACTGGGCGGCAGTATGTTGCTCTATCTGGTGCCGCAGACACCCGGAACCGGTGAAGCCGCCACCGACGTGGTGGCGAAAATTGGCGATCAAAGCGTCACCCTTGGAGAAGTCCGCCAGCAGCTCGCGCAGATCGAACAGCGCAACCAGGTGCCCAAGCCGCTCGAATCTCTATACGCTCGCCAGATACTCAATCAACTGGTTTTCCAGAAAGAGATTGAGTACGAAGCCAAGCGCCTCGGCATCACTGTCTCCGACCAGGAGCGTGCCGACCGCATCAAGCAATTCGTCCCCACCGCCTTCACTGGCGGCACGTTCGTCGGCATGGACCGCTACGCCTCCGAAGTGCAGGCCCGCTTTCAGCTGAGCGTGCCGGTTTTCGAGGAATTGATTCGCCAGTCTTTGCTCGAAGAAAAATTCCGCAAGCGCGTCACCGATGGTATCAGCGTCGGTCCTGAGGAACTCCAGGACGAATTCCGCTTCAAGAATGAAAAGATCAAGCTCGACTATTCGGTGATCAAGCCGGAAGACCTGGC
>DATCOK010000279.1:0-2128 GCA_036564765.1 Candidatus Acidiferrum sp.
TACGAAACCGCCGCGGAACTGCTGACGCTCGAGAAGCTGCCGCCGTTGATGTCGAATTGGCCGTGGAAACCGGCAGGGACGTCTTTCACGGTGGTAACTTCCACGACGCCGCCGAGTTTGCGGCCATATTCAGCGGGGAAACTGGCGGTGAGAACGCGCATGCTTTCGACGTCGTCGGAGTCGAATTCAGGAGCAAAGGCGGGCGAGCGGTTTTGCGTGAGCGGAAGCCCGTCGAAAACATATTGCACGTCGTATTCGGAGCCGCGCGGGTGGAGGACGCCGTTGGCTTCGTAGAGCCAGCCGGGTTGCTCGTTAACCAAGTCGCTTAAATTTCTTCCCGGCTGCGCGGCCATTTGCTGATCGATGGTTTCGCGGCCGACGGAATAGATGGAGCCGGTGCGGCTGGGATCGATTAGAGTTTCGGAGTCAGTGACTTGAACTTGGGTGGAGAGGGAAGCGACGCCTAGGGTTACCGGCACGTGCAGGGGAATTTCCGAGCGAATGTCTAGAAGCTTAGTCCAGGGAGAGAAACCTTCGGCGGTAACGGTGAGACGGTAGACTCCGAACGGGAGGTCTTGCGCAACGTAACGGCCGTCGGGGGCGACTTGAAACGTGCGATGGAGCTGATTGGCTTCGCTCAGGAGATCGGCTGAGGCGGCGAGAGTTGCGCCCTGGGCGTCGCGAATTTCGATTCGGATTTCGCCGCGAGCTCGCTGGCCGCGCAGGGCTGACGCGGAAAAGGTCGTGAGTAAAACGGCGAAGATGGCGTAGTGGAGTTTTGCGCGCATTGTTGATGTTGCGGTAAATTCCAGTTCGAGATGATCGCGAGTCGAAGCGTTGCCTGATTGCCCGAGTCGGCAAACGCAATCGCATAGGCGCTCCCTAGGATGGTTTTCCGGGGCGGCCCTTTTTTACGTTAACACGAAGGTTGGACGGTTCTGAGCGGGGCGGGGATAGGTTGTCGGCCAAGTAGCAATATTCGATTTACAATTGTGGGGGGCTGTTGAGGGTTGGCAGGCAAGGATCCGGACCAAATGCAGCGACTGGTTGGCACCATCGGCTTCACGGGAAAGAGCGCGGAGGAGTTTTTCGCGTTGCTGCGGGGTGCGGGTGTGGAGTGTGTGGTGGACGTGCGGCAGCATCGTGTCGGGCAACTTTCGGGATACGCGAAACATCCGGACCTGGAATTTTTCCTGAAGAAGATTGCGAAGATTGCGTACGTTCACGAGCCTTTGCTGGCGCCTACGGTGGAGTTGCGGAAAAACTATCAAGAGAGCAAGGATTGGGCGGCGTACGAGAAGGAATATCTTCGATTGCTGAAGGAGCGGCGCGTTCCGAGGGCCTTGGGAACGTCGTCGTGGCCGAAAAACATTGCACTGCTGTGTTCGGAGCCAGGCCCGGAGAAGTGTCACCGACGGCTGGCGGCGGAATTACTCGCGTTGAATTGGCGGGCTGCGGGCGATGACGTGGAAGTGCGGCATTTGGTAACCAAGTGTGGGAAAAAGGAGCGGAAGTTATCCATCGATTCGAATTGAATTCGGAAGCATCCGGCGAACACAGGGGAAGAGGCGGCGAGAATAGCGCGGTGGTCGCGGGTTGGGGAACGGTCACGGGGTCGCGTCGCATGGAACCCGAAGAAGTGGATCGGGCGTTCGGGATGCCAGCGGGGAAATTACGTGGACGCGCGGGGATTGAATCGCTCTGTTATGTCGCGGAAGGCGAGAACGAAATAACGCTGGCGGCATTGGCGGCGCGGCAGGCGCTCGCGGTGGCGAGATGCACCGGCGAAGAAGTGGATTGGGTACTGGCGACCAGTGAAACGCATGTGGGGTATCCCTCGCTGGCTGCGGGTTTGCACCGCGAGTTGGGGCTTCGCGAAAATTGCGGGGCGCTGGCCGTGGGCGGCGCGTGTTTGGGGTTGCTGCATGCTCTAGCGGTGGCACAAAGTTTTTTGCAGGGCGGGCAGGCGCGGACGATTGTAGTGGTGAGCGCTGATGTACACAGCCGGACGCTGACGCCGGGCCGCATGGCGGGAGAATTTGGAGGGTTGTTTGGGGATGGAGCTAGCGCGTTGGTTGTTGGCGGCGTGAGTGGGGACCGGCAGACAGCTGAGTACCGACTGGGCGAG
>DATCOK010000280.1:0-1604 GCA_036564765.1 Candidatus Acidiferrum sp.
GGCGGCGGCTGCTCGGGTTTGTCCTACGCCATGCGCCTCGATACCCAGGCTCGCGACCGTGACAAGGTGTTCGAAGAACACGGCGCGCGTTTGTTCGTCGATCCCAAAAGCTTTCTGTACTTGAACGGCACCACTCTCGAGTACGAAGAAACGCTAATGCGCCAGGGTTTCGTCTTCCAGAATCCCAATGCGGCGCGCAATTGCGGTTGTGGCAGCTCCTTCACCGCCTGAGCGGTATCACCGGTTCCCCAACCGCGCCTTCGAAACGCGCCGGCTGTCCCGGGCAAGTGGTTGGCAGCCACATCCGCCAGCCACTTTTTTTATTTCAGCGCGCCTCCAGGGACCGAGCCGCGACTAGGAATTCAGGTTCTGACGACAAATATGAACGCGCCCAAAGCAGCGCCCCTTTCCGCCGCCTCCTGCTGGAGCTGTCAAGCTCCAACGAACGGTGCGCCCTTCTGCCCCGCCTGCGGGAAAATTCAGCCGTTACCGGCCGGCTCCGATTATTTCGCTTACTTCGGTCTCCCACGCAAATTGTGGATGGGCATGGACGGCCTCGAGCAGAAATTCCTGCAACTCAGCTGGAAACTTCACCCCGATAATTTCGTGAATCTACCCGAACGCGAAAAAGAAATTTCTCTGCAGCGCAGTTCCATGTTGAATGACGCCTACCGCGTCTTGCGCGATCCCGTGTCGCGTGTCGAATACCTGCTCGAACTCGAAGGCATGCGTAAGGAAGGCCAGCACAGGCAACAAGCTCCGCCAGAATTACTCGAAGAAGTCTTCGAGCTGAACGAATCGCTCGACGAACTTCGCGAAGCTCGCTCCGCCGGCGCCAATCTCGACGCCCTTTCCACCAGGCTGCGCGCCGCGGAAACCAATTTCGGCGAAAAATTGCACGAAGTCGACGCTGAGCTGCAAACCGCCGCGCAACAGTGGGACGCCGCTCTTGACGCCAACGCCAGCGACTCCGATCGTGAAGCTGTCTTGCAGCGCCTCAACGAATTGCTCAACCGCCGCAGCTACATCCGCAATCTGGTAGCTGGCGTGGAAAAAGAATTAGCGGGGGCCGCCAGTTAATGGGACGCATCGTTGGCATCGATCTCGGCACCACCAACAGCCTCGTCGCCTACGTCGACGCGCAAACCGGCCAGCCCAAGTGCATCCCAGGCCCCTACGGCTCGACCCTCTGCCCCTCGGTCGTCAGCCTCGATCCCGATGGCAGCGTCATCGTCGGTGAAGCCGCTCGCCGCCGCCTACTCACCCAACCCGAGCGCAGCATCTATTCCGTAAAACGTCTGATGGGCCGCGGCCCCGCTGACGTGCGGGACGAACTGAAACTTTTTCCTTTCCGCATCGATGCGCAAAACAAAAACGTCATTCGCGTAATGCTCGGTGACAAGATGTTCACGCCGCCTGAAATTTCCGCCTTCATTCTCCGTGAACTGCGCAACTGGGCCGAAAATTTCCTCGGCGAAACCGTCGACCGCGCCGTCATCACCGTGCCGGCCTACTTCAACGACGCCCAGCGGCAGGCCACCAAGGATGCCGGCCAGATCGCCGGTCTGGAGGTCGAACGGATCATCAATGAGCCGACCGCTGCC
>DATCOK010000281.1:0-1782 GCA_036564765.1 Candidatus Acidiferrum sp.
CGCGGAGCCGGTGATGTTGAAGGACGAAACATCGTCGAGGGTTTTCGAGAGGGTGTAGGAGCCCAGGAAAGAAAACTGCTGGCTGAAGCGTTTTTTCAGGCTGAGCTGCAGCGCGTGATAATCGGAATTGGCAATTCCGGCGATCAAACCGACCGAGGAAAAATTGCAAGGGCTGGGTTGCGCGATGGTGCAGCCGGAGTAGAGGCGGCGCTGGTCGGAATTGTCGGGAGTGGCGCCGTCGAAGGTAGTGGGATTGCCCTCCACGAAGCGTGGAAGGCGGGTGCCTTTGGTGCCGACGTAGGCGGCTTCGAAGAGCCAGTTGGGGCCGAAGGAGCGTTCGATATTGAGATTCCAATCCTGGGCGTAGGGCAGGCTCAAATTTTTGTCGAGGGTCAACAACGTCATGGGCTGAGAAAAGCTGCCGTTGAACGGATTGGCGCCGTTGAAGGGGTCGGCAAAATTCGGAAGGCTGACCTGGGGCGTGACCAGATACGGAGGCGCGCTGAGGGGTGACTGCAGCGGGCCACCCTGCCCGGTGTAGTACGGCTCATAGAATATTCCGTAGGCGGCGGTCACCAGCCACCTGGCGTTGCCTTGGACATCCCACGCGAGACCGACGCGCGGTGCGAAGGCGTCTTTTTTCGTCTGGATCAGGCCGGCAGGAACGCCGGGATCTCCGGGATAGACAACGCCCGCCGGGGCGGTGGGAAAAACTTTCGATTGCACGCCTGGTTCGAAGAGGCTCATGCGATTGCGAATTTCGGTGTAGGGAAAGGGCAATT
This sequence comes from Candidatus Acidiferrum sp., assembly GCA_036564765.1. Taxonomy (GTDB): domain Bacteria; phylum Acidobacteriota; class Terriglobia; order Acidiferrales; family UBA7541; genus Acidiferrum. Next base: position 783 of record DATCOK010000281.1, read on the forward strand.
CGTAGCGCAGCCCAGCGTTCAGGGTTAAACGCGGGGTGAGTTTGTAGGTGTCCTGCGCGTAGGCGTTGAGATTATTTCCGCGCAGGCCGCGCGCGAAATCGCCGCCGCCCTGCAGGAAAAAGACCGGCTGGCCGAACTCAAAGCTGGCGAAAGAATTGTTGATGGGGAAAGTGGAAAACACGAAGAAACCATTGGAGGCGATGCCCTGGAGCACGTTGATTTGATCGTGCTCGTAGCCGCCCCCGAACTTGAATTCGTGGCGTCCACGGACCCAGGTGAGCGAGCCGGAAAGATCGAAGGCGTTTTCGTAGGTGTTGCGCGGGCCGGTGATGGGATCGCCGACGGAGGCGAAGCCGGCGATCTGAATGAACGGAGGACCGATGGCGGCATCCAGCGACGGCTGATACTGGAAATTCAGGCTGGCCGGTGTGGTGTGGTTCAGATGCTGATCGAAGAGGAATTTGTTGCGCAGAAACGAGAAACGCGCGAGGGCGACCAGCGCGGGGGAAAAGGTATGCGTTTCCTGGGCGACAAAATTCTGGGCACGCTGGTCTTCGCCGACAGGGAAGCCGGGAATGTTCGCGCCCGACGGCGAGAGAGGAAAGGTGGCGCTGGTTTGCGTGAAGATGTAGCGGAAATTGAGAACATCGCGGGAAGTCAGGTAGTGGTCCACACGCAAACCGAACTGGTCGGTGGTGTCCGCTTCGGTTTGCGAAGCGATGTAGGCGTTGGGACCGATGTCCGGAGCGTTGGGCAAGGGATAAAACGCGAGATAGGCCTGGGCGATGGGATTGATGAAGGGCAACTTATCGCCGGGAAATTCATCGCAGGGCGGGCAGGTAAATAAATTGAGCAGCGGGCCGCCGCTCTGGGAGAAATCGCCGGCGCGCTCGAGCGCGGTGGGGACGGCGGTCAAAGTGGATTCACCGCGGCGGTTGCGGATGCCTTCGTAGTAGCCGAAGAAAAAGGTTTTTTCTTTCTTGACCGGGCCGCCAAACGT
>DATCOK010000282.1:0-5540 GCA_036564765.1 Candidatus Acidiferrum sp.
CCCCATAGAAGGCTATTGGCCATCGCGCTGCAGCGCCCGTAAATGCGACGCCCTTTAATAGCCTTTAAGCCCGGGATAGATCCAACGCCAATGAACCACGCAGCAAAAATCTGAGGAGGAAAATTCGTGGCCTTTACTTTACCGCCTTTGCCGTATTCATTCGATGCACTCGAACCGCACATTGACGCCAAAACCATGGAGATTCACCACGACAAGCACCATGGAACCTACGTAACCAACCTCAACAAAGCCCTCGAAGGTCACGCCGATTTGCAATCCAAATCCATCGACGATTTGCTTAAGAATCTCGATGCTGTCCCGGAAAATATTCGTACCGCTGTCCGCAACAACGGCGGAGGGCACTGGAATCACTCGCTTTTCTGGCCGCTGATGAAAAAGGGTAGCGGGGGCGAACCGAAAGGCGATCTCGGCTCGGCGATCAGCTCGGCATTCGGTTCTTTTTCCGGATTCCAGGAAAAGTTCGCCGCCGCCGGTGCTGGCCGCTTCGGCTCCGGTTGGGTTTGGCTACTGTTGCGAGACGGAAAACTGGCCATCGATTCGACCCCGAATCAGGACACGCCGTACTCTTTGTCCGGAGGCGGTAAAGCCGTGCTCGGCTTGGACGTCTGGGAACACGCCTACTACTTGAAGTATCAAAACCGCCGTCCCGATTACATCAAGGAGTGGTGGAACACCGTGACTTGGGAAAAGGCCGCTGAACTATACGACGGAGCAAAGAAGTAAAGCGGCGTAGCACGCAGGGCCTTGCCGTAAGCTCAACCACTTACGATGTCGGAGTATGAGTAAAGAAGAGGGCGATGCTTCGCATCCTGAAGCATCGTCTGTTTTCTGGATACTTCAATCAATCTCGGAGCCTTCGGCGTCCACCGGCAATATTTTCTTGGCGCCACATCAGCCATGCCTTTGCGTCCGTAGCGGATCCCTGCCGTTTAGCGTTTCTTTTTCTTGCCGGTAGCCTTTTTCGCGGACTTTTTGCCACTGGACTTTTTTGCCCGGGACTTTTTTGCCGGAGCTTTTTTCGCGGGAGACTTGCTCTTGCTCACCGCGGCTTTCTTCGCCGGAGACTTCTTCCCTGCCGGTTTTCCGGACTTGCTCGCGGAGCGGCCGGTTGCCGCGGAAGTGGCGGAACCGCGCTTCGGCCCGGTCGAGCCGCGCTTGGGCATTTCCGCTTCGTCTTCGGAGTCCTCCTCCGCGCCACTTTCGTCCAACTCGGCGCCCACGGCTACCACTTCGTCCACGTCCCCGCCTTCTTCTTCCTCAAGCGGCGCGAGCTCGTTGTCTTCTTCGAAATTATCCTTCTCGAAATCCATGCCATCCTCCGGGAAAGCGGATACGGACGCAAAACCCATCCAGTCTGGATCACCGCTGAACTGGAAGAGTCTAAATAATCCTTCCGCGTTGTTATCGTACTCGCGTGAGGTTGTCAAGCATTCTGCGTGTGGCGCGGCAAACTTCAGCGGCGGTCGTGCGACTGCCCGCGCGGGAGCAGACGGGGGTGTTATTTGAGAGAAAAACGCGCGGCCCGAATCAATCTCTACTCGCCGGAGAGACCCGCGCCTGCGCCACGGCGGCTGATTTGGGCGATTTTTTCTTGCTTTTGGCGCGGGCGTGAGTCTTGCGTTCCGGCGTGCTGTCCAGGGTGTAAACGCGCAGAACCATGCCTCGGCGCACTTTGTTGCTGGAGAGCCGGTTCCACTTGCGCAGATCCTCGGCTTCCACGCTGAACCGGTCGGCAATGCCTAGGAACGTGTCGCCTTTTCGCACCCGGTAGCTGACCATGCGGCGCTTGTTTTCCGCGGTGGCTTGCGTGGCGGGAATAATCAGTTTTTCGCCGGTGTTGAGCGCCGTGGCGTGTTCCAGGTTATTCGCATCGGCAATGGCTTTGGGCGTAACGTGGTACTTCTTAGCGATGGCCGTAAGGGTTTCACCGGCAGCCACGCGGTGCCGCCGCCAGCTGACCCACTTGTCCGCAGGGATGTCGGCGATCTCCGCGGAAAATTTTTCGGCAGAGCCCGGGGGCAGGTGCAGTTCGAAGGAGGCGTCGTCAGGAGTCGCGAGGCGCAATAAGGAAGGGTTGAGATTGCGCAGGGTCTCGACATCCACGTCGATGGTCTCGGCCACCAGCCGTAGATCGATGGCGCGACCGGGCTTTACCACGTCGGTGGGAATGGGCGATTCCGGCTCGGCTTGGATGCCGTAGTGCGGCGCGTCCTTGGCGATCAGCGTCAGCGCCAGGATGATGGGCACATAATTCTTGGTTTCCTTGGGCAAGACGTTGCGGCGGTACAGCTCCCAGAAATCGGCGTAACCGGTACGTTCGATGGCTTTCTGCACGTTGCCGGGACCGCAGTTGTAGGCAGCCATGGCTAGATACCAGTCGCCAAATATTTTGTACAGGTCGCGCAAATGCTGGGCGGCAGCGTGCGTGGCTTTCTCTGGATCCTGGCGCTCGTCAAGCCACCAGGTGTGACGCAGCCCATACTCCTGTCCGCGGTAAGCCACGAACTGCCACATTCCGCGTGCGCCGGCGCGCGAAAGAGCTGTCGGCTGAAAGGCGCTTTCCGCCTGCGCCAGGTAGATCAGGTCTTGCGGCACGCCTTCTTCAGCGAGCACTCGCGCGATCATTTCGCGATAGCGTCCGGCGCGGCGCAAACCGGTCTCTACGATGGCGCGGCCGCGCGGCGTCTGGAAAAAGTTTAGGAAGGAGAGCACTTCGTCATTTACCGTGGTCGGCAAGTCGTGCGAAATATTTTTGGCGGCTTCTTCGGCGCGAGCTTTCAGGCGCGGGTCCACCGGAAAAGTCATCTCCGCGACTTCGTCGATGGGCGCGGGCACGGCAGGGGCTTCGTTGAAGCCGTCGCCGGCGCGGAAGGCTTGCAGCTCATCGGCGTACACGGTATCCACTACGTGGTGAAACAGCTCACTCAGGCGCGGGTTGGACTCCGGATCGTAGCCGCTTTGCAGGATCAGGTCGACGGCCTCGTCGAAATCGCGGCGCGCCGATTCCAGGTGCCCCGCTTTGTAGTTCTGCTCGCCAGAGGCGAATTTCTCTTCTACCTTTTGAATGAGCGCCTGGTGAACGTCTGGTTTGGTCGGCAACAACGAAACGGTGACGCGGCGGGAGGGATTGTAGAGCGGAAGCGGGGGCACTTCCTGCGGAGCGGCGTTAGGAGTCTTGTCTTTTTTCTTGTCGCCTGGCCGCGCGTGGGCAGGAGAGGAATAGAATGTTACTGCGCCGACCAGAGCGGCGACCCACACGAACAAAATCCTGCGAGAAACCGGGAGCCGGGGCGCCATAGAAGAATGGTAAGGAGCGCAAGCGGTTGCGGTCAACGATTTCCGCAGAAGTGGGGTTGGCGTGATGGGCACGCGCCAGACGCGTCTGAAAGAGCTAGTGCTAGTGCCTGGCGCTCGAAGCTTTGTATCCAACCCCGGAGCGGTCGAGCCGGCTGCACTTTAGAGCGACAAGAAACACCCTTGAACCGCCGCAAAATGGGGTCGCAAAAAGTGCTTGGCACCCAAAATGGGAATGTGGTACTATCTATACGCGTTTGATGCTCTTGTATCGCCTTTGGAACGACGAAGAAAGCGGTCGCGAGGTCACGCTTGCGGCCTTTTTTTATGTACGGCCGAAGACGGCCAAGCTCTGTGAGGGGCTCGGAAAGGCACCAGATAGCTCAATTTAGTAATGCTCAGCCGCAACCCGGCTGACAGAAAAGAGTAACGCAGTGAGTAAAGAACAAGGAACAGTGAAGTGGTTTAACGCCAGCAAGGGCTTCGGTTTCATCCAGCGCCAGAGTGGAGAAGATGTGTTTGTGCATTTCTCCGCGATTGTGGCTGATGGCTATAAGTCGTTGAATGACGGCCAAGCGGTTGAATTCGAGGTTACCAAGGGACCCAAGGGCCTGCAGGCCTCCAACGTCCAGCCCCTCTAATTCCACTTCACAAAATCACGAGTCATCGCGGCGCACTTCGGTGCGCCGCTTTTTTTTGGCGCTTCGCTTGTCCTTCATCGCGAATGCAGACTGAGCGGTACTACTCACCACCCCTTTTGTAGGTAAAACACCAATAGTTCTTGAGCTACTCCCTGTCCCCACGGGCTATTGTCCGGTTCTCGCACTGGATGGAACATAGATGGATCGCTGCGACACGCCCCGGTCGAGGGGGGCGGTCGAATTCGGGAAGTGGGCGACTTGGGGCGCCGGGACCATGGCCAAATTGAATCGCGCGGAATTGGATCATCTGGAACGGCGGGAACTGCAGCTTTCGATCCTCGCCGCGGTATTCGTCTTTGTGCTGGCCGCCGGGCTGGCCAGCTTCATGTACCCCATGGTCTTCGTGCATCCGGAAGGCAACGTGTGGACCATGCGCGTGGCCTTCTTCGGTTTCTGCGGGCTGACCGTACTTTTCGTGGGCTACCTGGTGGACCGCCAGCGCATGGTGCGCAAACTCAAGCAACACCTCCTTGAAGAGTTGGAGCGCAACATCGAATTGCGGCAGCAAGCCAGCGTGGATATTTTGCAGTCCATGCCGGACATCAACCACTTCTGGGACCGCTTGACCATGGAAGTGCGGCGGGCCATGAACACGGAAAAGACCATGTCGCTGTTATTGCTGCATGCCAAGCCCGGTTTAGCGAAGGGGCAGAAGACCGCGGATCCGGCGGCGTTCAGTGATGTCGCCAGAGCCATGTCACGCAAATTGCGGCCCACGGATTCCATCTACCGCTTGTCCACGGATTTGTTCGGCCTGGTCTTGCCGGAGACCGATCCCGCAAACGCCGAACGCGTCGCCTTGCGTTTGCAGGAGGAGATGAAAACGGTGAGGGCCAAGTTCGCCGGGAACTACGACATCACCTGCTACAACTATCCGGAACAGGTTGGTAGCGCGCACGAACTGGAAGATATCGTGAAGTCCTTGTTGCCGGAGCAGCCCGGCTGGGATGTTCCGGTAGGGTTGGAAACGGCCAAAGCCCAGTAGTTTTGCTTTCAAAAGCACCGCGCCACGATTTGAAGGCGTGGTTCCGCAATTCCTCGCTGCAAACGACCCTAGTTCAATGCCTGCTGCAGGTCCGCGATTAAATCCTCGGCATCCTCCACCCCGATGGAAACGCGCACGCTGCCCGGCGTGACTCCCGCGCGCGCCAGCTCCGCATCGCTCATGTTGTAGTGCGAAGTGTAGAGCGGCAAGGCCACCAGCGACTCCGCGCCACCAAGGCTCACCGCCAGAAGAAAAAGCCTCACGCTATCGCCAAAGCGCCGCGCCGCCGACAGTCCGCCTTTCAGATCAAACGCCAGCATGGAGCCGAAGCCGCGCATCTGTTTCTTGGCCAGGGCGTGATCCGCGTGGGACCTCAAGCCGGGATAGTGCACCCGCGCGACCTTGGGATGCTTTTCGAGATATTTTGCGACCGCCAGCGCGTTGGCGCATTGCCGCTCCACGCGAAGGCCCAGCGTCTTCATTCCACGAATAAGAAGGTAGGCCGCTTCCGGGTCCATCGACCCACCGAAAGTAATCAC
>DATCOK010000283.1:0-4742 GCA_036564765.1 Candidatus Acidiferrum sp.
TCGTACCACTGCACACACCGGTGCGGACTTTCCCTTTTTGCGTGGGCATGAGAAGTTACCAGTGCATGCGCCGCGTCCTTCCTCTCTTGCTTGCCAGCTTGTTGGTTTTTAGTTCGTGCGGGTCGCCGCGGAAACCGCACATTGTGATTGGTTCCAAATTTTTCACCGAGCAGGTGGTGCTGGCGGAGCTTTTGGCGCAGCACATCGAGGCGCGCACCGGGATACAGGTAGAGCGCAAGACCAACCTGGGCGGCACGCTGCTGGTGCACAAGGCCATGCAGGCTGGGCAAGTCGATTTGTACGTGGAGTACACCGGCACGGCGCTGAATGCGGTGTTGAATGAAACGCCGCAGGGCGATTCCGCGGCGGTGTACCAGCGCGTCAAGCAGCAGTACGCCGAACGGTTTCACTTCGTGGTGACCGAGCCGCTCGGTTACGAGAACACTTTCGCGATGGTGATTCGCGGGGAGGACGCGCAGAAGCTGCACCTGCAGCGCACGTCCGATCTTGTTCCGCTGGCTGGCAAGTGGCGCGTGGGCGTGGGCTTCGAATTTCTGGAGCGTTCGGACGGCTTTCGCGGATGGAGCGAGCGTTACGGTCTGCATTTCGCGCAGCAGCCGAGCGTGATGGACTTGGGGCTGATCTATCGGGCGCTACAGGATCACAAAGTAGATCTGGTTGCGGGAAACTCCACCGACGGAGTGATTGATTCGCTGCACCTGGTGATTCTGGAGGACGATCGCCACTATTTTCCGCCGTACGACGCGGTGCCCATCGTGCGGCAGGCGACACTGGATAAATTTCCGGAGTTGCGCGGCGCGCTGGCCGATCTGGGCGGCAAAATCACCGGGCAGGACATGCGCCACTTGAATTACCTGGTGGACGCCGAACAGCGCGATGTGCCTGTAGTGATTCGCGAATTTCGCCAGGCACACAAACTGTAATTTCTTCGATTTGTGCGGGCGGGAAGTTAACGCTACTATCATGCGATTCGCATGCTCCGGCCCTTCACCGTTGCCCTGTTGCTGACTGTAGTGCTGGCCGCGACATGGCCTGCGCCGGCCGCCGCGCAGATCAATGAAGGGTCGAACTACGGCCCTCTTCCGGTGTTCGAATTTCACAGCGACTTCTGGGTCAACTTGCACCATACGCTGTACCAGGAAGCCAAATACCGCACGGCGCCGCAGCAACAAACCGCCGACAACAAGACCGGCGACAACAAGACCGCTCCAAAAAATCGCCCCACGCTGAAAACTTCCGGCGCCAAAGCGCCGCTCACCGCGGCGGAACAACGCGCCTGGGATGAAGCGCTGAACTACTACGCCGCGAATTACATCGACAAGGATTTGCTGTTCACGACCGAACTGATCCTTATCAAAAATCAGCTGGGAGATTTCGACGGTTGCGATGAGTTGTCCGGGAAAAAGAAGAAAACTTGCGACGCGGGCCTGCCGGGGAACCTCACGCATGTTCTGGAGATTGCCGCGCCGGTGTATCGCGCGCACGACTGGCCGGCTCACGATCTGGCCAACCGACGGTGGGTGATGCGGGTCGCGCCGTTGGTGCGCGAACAGGGCGTGGGGCTTTCACAGCGGCTGGCGGACATTTATCAGGCGAAATGGCCCAAGGACAAAATTCGTGTCGACATGTGTGCGTACGCCAACCGCTCGGGTGCGTACACCACACTGGATCCTTTGCGGGTCACCATCTCCAGCACCGATCCGCGCAACCAAGATGCGGAAGCGCTGGAGGTTTTGTTTCACGAGGCCTCGCATGGCATCGCCGACCCCGTCCAGCAGGCCATCATCCGGCAGTGCCACCAGCGCGATAAAGCGGTGCCGCGCGATTTGTGGCACGCCTTGATTTTCTACACCACGGGCGAAGTGATTCGTCCGGTGGTGGCCGCGACGAATGCGGATGGCTCGCCGGATAACACGGTGTCCGAGACGAGCTACACGCCCTACGCCATCCGCGAAGGAATTTATCAGCGAGGATGGAACAGTTATCTGCGGCTGCTTACGCAATTCTGGCAGCCGTATCTCGATGGCAAGTCCACCTTCGACGACGCCATCGCGCGCATGGTCTCCGCGCTCTAGTTCGCCGTTCAGCATGTAGGAAGAATGACCTACACGAATGTACAATCCTGCCAAATGTTGCGCGTCCGGCTCCTTGGACGTCGATTCGAACGGGGAGGGTTCCATGAAGAAATTCTCTGCGTTGACTTGCGGTCAGTTGCTTTTGTGCCTTGGTCTATATGCCCAGACTGCTCAGCAACCTGCAGCGAAGGCTCCCCGGCCGGAGGCTCCCGCAGAACTGAAAGAGGAGTCGAGCCGATCCGCCGCGAAACTGCCGGTGCGGCGGGTGGTGCTCTACAAAAATGGCGTCGGATATTTCGAACACCTTGGGCAGGTGCGCGGGAATCAGGGCATGCACATTGATTTCACCAGCGCGCAGTTGAATGACGTGTTGAAATCGCTGACGGTGCTGGATCTCAACGGCGGACGCATCACCGGCGTGGATTACAACTCAGAAGCGCCGCTGGCTCGGCGGCTGGCGACTTTGCGGCTGGCGCTCGGTGAGCGGCCCACGGTCGCGGAATTTCTGGGCTCCTTGCGCGGCGCACGGCTGGAAGTTCGCGGCGGAACGGCGCCGGCGCTGAGCGGCCGACTCTTGAGCGTGGAGCGCAAGACGCGCACAGGGGCGAATGCCGGCTGGACGGTCGAGACCGACGAAATTTCTCTGATTACCGACGGCGGAGAAATACGCACCGTGGATCTTAATTCCGGGACCAGCGTGCGCATCGCCGAAAAAGATTTGCAGTTGGAGGTCGGGCGCTATCTGGGGCTGATTGCCTCTTCGCGCGACCAGGACGTGCGGCGCATGGAAATTTCCACGACCGGCACGGGCGAGCGGTCTCTGTATGTGAGTTATATCAGCGAAGTGCCGATCTGGAAGACGACGTATCGGATTGTGCTGTCGTCCAAGGCGGAGAAAAAACCACTGCTCCAGGGGTGGGCCATCGTGGACAACACTGTGGGCGAGGATTGGGATGGTGTGGAGCTGTCGCTGGTGGCCGGCGCACCGCACTCGTTCATTCAACAACTGTCGGAGCCGTTTTACGGGCGGCGCCCGGTCGTGCCGTTGCCGGAAAGTGTGCAGCTTTCGCCGCAAACGCATGCGGCCATGCTCACGCGGGGAAACGGGCGGCTGGTTGGACAGGTGAATGATCCTAACGAAGAGACCATTGCTGGAGCTACGGTAAAACTGTTGGACGATAAAAACAACGTGGTCGCGCAGACTACTACAGACAGCAATGGGCAATATACATTTTCGGGCGTCTCGCCCGGTCAATTCCTCGTTGAAGTCGAAAGCACGGGGTTCAAGAGGGCGTTGATGACTGGAGTAAACATCGCGCCTGGCGATAATCAACTCAGTACGCAGCTACAACTTGGAGCGGTGGCGGAAACCGTGATGGTTCAGGCCGAGACGGTGAATTCTCTGAACACTACTTCATCGTCGATGACTTCCACGGGCTTCACAAATAAACTTCCGGTCGCGAATCGCTCGCATGTTTCGAACCTACCGATGAACGGCAGAAACTTCGGGGCGCTTGCGGCGACCCCACCGGGGCTGGTGGCCGGGACTGCGGGCGGGATGGGTACGTTTAGTTTAGAGTCGGCGCGTACTGCGGCTAAGGCTGGAGCCAACGGGCAGGAACTCGGCGATTTGTTCGAATACAAACTCAAAGATCGCGTAACGCTGAAGAAGAATCAGTCTGGCCTAGTGCCCATCGTGCAAGCGGAGATTGAGGCGGAAAAAGTTTCGCTGTGGAGTGATGCCGGCGGAGCTGGGCGGCCGTTGCGCGGGCTGTGGCTGAAAAATTCGAGCCCGCTGACTTTGGATGGCGGCAGCTTCAGCGTGCTGGAAAATGAAGTGTTCGCGGGCGAGGGGATCACCGACCCGATCAAGCCCGGCGAGCGGCGGCTGATTTCGTACGCGACCGACCTGGGATTGGTGGTGGAGGCGGCGAAGAACGGGCAGCCGCAGCATGTGTCGCGGGTGAAAATCGCCAAGGGAGTTTTGACGCAGGTCAGCGAATTGCGGGAGCGCACCGTGTACACCGCGCGAAATCAGAGCGATACAGCGCGAACCCTGGTGATTGAACATGCAGCGCGACCGGAGTGGCAACTGGTAAAGAACACCAAAGAGCCGGATGAAAAGGCGCCGGGCGTATACCGTTTTCGGGTGGAGATTGCTTCGAAGGCCACGTCTTCTTTGCCGGTGGAAGAGGTAAGAAACCTGACCACCACGTATCAGCTCTCCACATTGAATGACGACCAGGTCGCGCTATTTGTAAGGCAAGGGGCCGTCACGCCGGAGATGACCGAGGCGTTCAAGAAGATTGCGACGCTGAAGGCTTCCGTGGCGAAGCTGGAAGAGGAGATGGAGGACCGGCAGAAGGATATCGACCGGATCGTGGAAGACCAGGTGCGGCTGCGCGAAAACATGAAGGCCCTGCGGGGCAGCGCTGAAGAAAAGGCGCTGCTGCAGCGGTATACCCGGCAACTGGACGACCAGGAGAATCAGTTGGAGACGCTTCGAAAAAATATTAAGGCCACGGAAGCGCAGCGCGACGGGGTCAATGATCAGCTCGAAAAGCTGATCGACGGGTTGGACATCGAATCGTCGCCGATGTGACCGATGCCACGCCAGCCGGCTCTTGCGTTGCGACACCTGAAGAA
>DATCOK010000284.1:0-3114 GCA_036564765.1 Candidatus Acidiferrum sp.
GCCTCGATCTTCAGCACGCGCCGCGCGGTATCGAGGCTCATCGCGCCTCCCACCCGCGCACTAGCGTCGACAACTCCTTCAATTTCGAGAGCAAGCCCGCCAGTTGCGCGAGCGGCAAGGCGTTCGCTCCATCGGAAAGCGCCGCGCTCGGATGGTCATGCGTCTCCAGAAAAATTCCATCCACGCCCGCCGCCACTCCCGCGCGCGCCAGTGTCTCGATAAATTCAGGCTGCCCGCCGCTCGCGTGACCCTGCCCGCCCGGTAACTGCACCGAGTGCGTCACGTCGTATACCACCGGATAGCCCAGCTTGCGCATCACCGGGAACGACCGCATGTCCACGACAAGATTGTTGTAGCCGAACGAAGCTCCGCGTTCTGTCAACACAATCTGCGTATTGCCCGCGCTGACAATCTTCTCCACCACGTTGCTCATGTCCCACGGCGAAAGAAACTGCGCTTTTTTCACATTCACAATTCTCCCGGTCTTGGCCGCGGCCACCAGCAAATCTGTCTGCCGTGACAGAAACGCCGGTATCTGCAGCACGTCACACACTTCCGCGACCGGCGCGGCTTGTGCCGCTTCGTGAATATCCGTCAGCACCGGCACCGCGACGTCCGCTTTGATTTTCCCCAATATCCGCAGGCCCTCTTTCAATCCCGGCCCGCGAAATCCGTTTATCGACGAACGATTGGCTTTGTCATAGGACGCCTTGAAAATGTACGGCACGCCGCAATCCGCGGCGATGCGCGCGATCTTCTCGGCCATCCCGCGCGCGTGTGCTTCGCTTTCGATGACGCATGGCCCGGCGATCAAAAACAGCGGGCTCCCGCCGCCTAGCCGCAGCGCTCCCAACTTGATTTCTTGTCCTCTATCCATGGAGAGCTTTGACGATAACACGAAGCCCGCGCACCCCGTCAGCGCTCAGGGTGCGTACTGCGACGCGCCTAAAAGCTCTGCGATTTGGAAGTAACCGGACGAGCGGCTGTAAACGTATTTTAGACAGTCGGTGCGAGCACAGCCTACATCCACGGATCAATTCTGTGGCTGGTTCGCTGTCAAACATTAGAAAAATTTCACCTTCGCGGTAGAGCTTTTGGTATAAACACCTAGGTCGTTTCCAATTCTTGTTGTGAGGTTCCATGCCCATTACCGTCCTGCTGGCGGACGATTCGGAATTCATGCGTAAGGCCATCGTGAAGTTGCTCGCCGATGAACCACGCATTCAACTGGTGGGCGAGGCCAGCGGTTTCGCCGACACGATCGCCAAGAATGCCGAGCTAAAGCCCCAGGTCTTGCTGATGGACCTGCACATGCACGACGAGCACAGCTATCCACCGCATGTCGTGAAAACGCAAATTCACGAGCATACCGAATGCCTGATCGCTATTTCCGTCTGGAATGACGACCGCGCCCACAATCTGGCCGGCGCCTTCGGAGCCCACCATCTGCTCGACAAGTGCCGCCTATACTCTGATCTGATCCCTGCGGTATTGCTGCACTGCACCGATCCAGCCACACTGCAGCATTGCGACACCAGCACTGAAATTCAAACCGGGTAGGCGAAAGCGAGAGAGTTCTTACGGGGCTGCGTTTCTCGTAAGCTAAATCTGGTTGTTCGCGCTTTCTGCCAGCCGCGTCAGGCTCGTCAGCGCGTTGCGGGTTGCGCGCGATGCGCTCTCAAAGCCCTCGTAGCGATCGGATCCCGCTCCATCAGGCTCCGGCATAAGCGCGGTATTGATCGTCGCCAGGATTTTATTCAGCGTGTCCGGCATCAGCGCGTGCAGCATGGTGGCCAGCTTCGCGGTGCCGCCCAGAATCACTTCCGCATCGCCGTGAATGCATGCATCCACAATTTTGCGCGCCGCCGATTCCGCGCTGATGGAGATGCCCGGCAGGGAATCGCTCACGCTGAACCAGGCGTACTCCTTGCGATGTTGGCCTGCAAAATCCGCGTTCCGTGGACTGCCCGTGCGCATCAAGCCCGGGCAAACTGTCGTCACCCGTACATCATCCTTGGCCAATTCCATGCGCAGCCCTTCGCTCAATCCCACCAACGCAAATTTACTCGCCGAATACGACAGCAGATGCGGCACCGCGATTTTCCCTCCGAGCGACGCAATATTCACGATGCGCCCGCTGCGGCGCCGCTGCATACCTTCCATCACCGCAAATGTGGTGTACAGCGGACCCCAGAAATTCGTGGCCATGGCGTCTTCAAATGTTTCGACGCTCTGATTTTCCACCGGCCCCACGATGATCGTGCCGGCGTTATTCACCAGCACGTCGACGGGACCGAGGATGGTTTCCACCTGCATCACCATGTCCTGCACCTGCTCGCGCTTGGTAAGATCGCAAGTCACCGCCAGAAAACGTTCGCCCATCCATGCGAACTCTTGCATCACCCGTTCCAGTTCAGCCGCGTCCCGCGCGCAAACCGCGATGCGTGGCGCATGCTTGGCAAACTCCCGCGCCAGCACCAGGCCCAGCCCGCGCGAAGCGCCGGTGATCAACACTGTTTTCTCCACCAGGTCCAACGCGCGCGCACGCCGCGTCGCTGTTTTGGCAATCCACACGCCCGCTATTGCCAATCCGCCTATGCCAATCCAATTTTTTGTGTTCTGTCGCATACATGGCCCCTATCTAAGAATAGAAGCCGAGACCTCCGCGGCCTATCGGGTAGGACTGGTAGGCGAGAAGCTTAGGTGACGGTGGTTTTTTGAAAACTTTCGACGCTTAGCTTGATATTCTCCGAAGACGCAGATCGCCGTAGCGACCCTGCGCCGCTGTGCTATCGTTCAGCGCTCCAACTGTTAAACTCGCACCGGTAAAATAAGACATGACTGAATTCCCGAATTTTCATTTGAACGGCAAAGTGGCGCTGGTTACCGGCGCGGCGCGCGGTCTCGGCCGCGCCATCGCGCTGGCCCTCGCGAACGCCGGCGCTGATATAGCCTTGGGACTGCGCGACAAAAACACCGCCGCCGAGCTAATTCAGGAAATCGCATCGCTGGGCCGGCGCGCCCTCTCGCTGCAGATGGACGTGATGCGTCTCGACGAAATTCAGTCCGCTATCGCGGAGACGGAAGCAAAATTCGGCCAGCTCGATATCCTCG
>DATCOK010000285.1:0-4876 GCA_036564765.1 Candidatus Acidiferrum sp.
GCTCCGGCAGTGTACAGGCCGGCGGCTGAAGCGCCGACAACAATCACTTCACCGTCGTCCCGGCGCGGCCGGGATTGATTTAGCTTCATTGCCACCGTGAGGTTTGCCCCAATGGCGCGGGTGTCTGGATGATTGCGAATCGCCGCGCGTTAGAAATGTATGACTGTTCCGGTCCGCCTTTGGGGAACTGTGATCAGTGGGATAGGACGCCCCGGTAAGTATAGCGAATGTGCAGCGGGGAACAAAGATGGTAGGAGAAAAATGGTGGACAGAAGTTGAATTCGTGGTGTGAGAGCTCGTGTGAGGAAGAGACGGTCGATTGTTACTCGTCGTTGACCAACTTCCCCCACACGAAAAATCGTCGTGTGGGCAATTGGTTTCGTGGAGACGTGGAGTATTGGGCGCGGAGGGTTAGGCGTGGCTGGGTTTGCGTTGGCGTTCGTAGGGGGCTTTTTCGAGGAAGATTACGCCGGTGAAGATCAGGGCCAGGGCCAGGACGCCGACGACGGCTGCGCCGCGTGAAGGGAGATAGCTGACGAGGACGGCGGCGGCGCCGCTGAAGATGCCGAGGGCGTAGAGAGAGAGGACGGAGCCGCGGTGGCCCAGGCCGAGATTGGAGAGGCGGTGAGCGGCGTGGTCCTTTCCGGGGGTGGTGAAGGGCAAGAGGCCGCGGCGGGAGCGCGAGATGGTGACGAGAGTCGTATCGAAGATGGTGACGCCCAGGATGAGGACGGGGACGAGCCAACCAGCAAGATGATCGGCGTGGTCGAGGCGAAGTTTGAGGCCTAGGGTGGCCATCAGGAAACCGAGAAACATGGCGCCGCCATCGCCCATGAAGATTTTTGCGGGCTTGAAATTCCAGCGCAGGAAACCGGTGGCTGCACCGAGCAATGCAGCGGCGAGCGTGGTGACGAGAGTCTGCCCGTTGAGATACGCGATCAGCGCGAACGAGACGGAGGCTACCGCGGCGATTCCGGCGCACAGACCGTCCATGTGGTCGAGGATGCTGAAGGAGGCGGTGATGCCGACGACCCAGACGATGGTTAGCAGGGCGTCGAGGACATAGCCGGTCCGGCCGCCGACTAGGACGCTGAAGACCTGAGCGTGGATACCGGCGAACAGAAGAATCAGAGCGGCAACGGGCATGCCGACGAAAAGTTTTATCTGGTGATGCAGTAGGCCGCGGTCATCGAGGATACCGATGGCAGCGACGAGCGAGGCGCCGACGAGGATGCCTTCGATCTGGGCGCGCGCGGTGCCATCGAAAACGAAGAGGACGGCGATCATTACCGCGAGATACATGGCCAGGCCGCCGAGGAGCGGGATGGGGGTCAGGTGCACTTTGCGTGGGCCCGGAAGGTCGACCATGCCGACGCGCAACGCCAGCGCGCGCACCGGGACCACCAGCACCAGAGAAGCTACGAGTGCGACAAAAAAAGCGAGCAGGCCTGCAGCCATACAACCCCGATGGAAATGGAAGCGAGCGAACGGCCAAGAGGATTAGGAGGCCGAGCGCACACAAATTTGCCGGTTGGGTTTCCGGCTCCCAAGTGAAAACGCTGCCCCACGCAGCGGAATTACGATACTTAGGAAATTGCGGAGGTACAAGGGGGGAATGTGCTGTAGAACTGCGCGTGTATTAACTCTACTGTTAACAGAGGACGTTGGCGGGCGGTGAACTTGGCTACCCGGGTGATTGAAGAGAAGAGACGATGGCGGTCAGTGTGGCGAGTTCGGCGGGGCGGGAGTAGTGTGTGGCTGCGGCGCGGGCGGCTTGGGACATGGCGGCGAGGCGGGTGGGGTCGGCGGCCAAGGAGCGGACGGCGGCGGCTACGGCTTGAGGGTCATCCGGGTCGGCACTGAGTGCGAAGTTTTGTTGGGCGCCGAGGGTGGCGACGTCGGTCGCCGGGGGGACGACTGCAACGATCGGTTTGGCGGCGGCCAGGATGCCGAAGAGTTTGCTGGGGACGACGACGCCTTCGAGTCCGCGCTTGATGGTGATGATGTGGGCATCCGGGGCGGCGAGGACCGACGGAATTTCGCAGCTGGGGAAAAATGGGAGGAAGCGGATGTTAGCTGCGCCCTTTGCCAGGGATTCCAGGCGGGCGCGGGCGGCACCATCGCCGACGAAGACCAGAGCGATGTTTTCGCGCTCGAGTTGGCGGACGGCGGCGATGAGGGTGTCCCATGCGCCGTAGAAACCTAGATTGCCGGCGTGCAGCAGGACGAACTTAGAATTGCCGCGAATTTTTTCTATAACGGCGGGGTTGAGCGACTGAGCTGTTCCTGATGTGGGCGGCAGATCGATACCGCTGCGGACGATGTGAATTTTGCTGGCGTCGATTCCCTTCTCGATCAGGCGGGCGCGCATATCTTCGCCGAGGACGATGATGCGGTTCGCGCGGTGCAGCGTCCAGCGATGGAGGCGTTCCCAGATACGGGAGAGCAAACCGGGTTGCACGATGGAGCCGGCAATGGCCATGTCGGGATAGAGATCCTGAATGTCGTAGAGGAGTGGTTTGCGCTTCAGCGTGGCGAGAAGCGCGGCGACGATGCCTTCAAAGGGCGGATCGGTCATCGAGAAAATGGCGTCGCAGGGGAAGAAGAGGCCACGGAGGAAGGCGAGTTTGGTGTACGTGAGGTAGTTGAGTATGCGGCGCCGCATCCGGAGGCGTGGATAGTCGGTGGAACCGACGCGGATGACGGTGAAGGTGGCGCTGGAGTTGGTGGCGCAGCGTTCCGTTTGCCAGAGTTTCCAGGGTCGGCGTTCAGTGGGGTCGTAGGAGGGGCGGCCGCAGAGCACAGTGAGTTCGTGAGAGGCGGCGAGGGTACGCACGATGGCGTCGGCGGATTTGGCGGTGGCGGAAGTGTCCGGAGGGAAGTAGAGGTTGAGGAACAAAATGCGCATGGGAGATTGTAAGGGCTAGAGGCGGGAAACTGGAGATTGGAGGATTCGAAATATAAGCTTCGGAATTCGTTAACTTGAGGTCGTCATGCGCATTGGGAGCCAGGGCCAGTGGAGACCCGTACTCTACAATTTCGCAGGTAGGGTTTTTTCCTCAATCTCCACTTAACTCGACGACGAGCAAAGGGGTGGGCTTCCATCCAACTTCCATCAACCCCTCCACACTCCAATCTCTTTCTCTCGTGGACATACCCCATCACCGCAGGGGATAATTCCCGGCGAACCCTTCCTGAGGGTAACGCATCCATTCGTTCGACCGTCCAAGTATCCGTCTGAGGAGGTTGTCTGCATGAGCATTTCCCCGAACGTACCGACACCGCAGGAGTCCTATCACTACGACACACCGGGAACTCCGCGCTGGATCGCCGTCCTTTTCGTCGTGCTCTTCGCCGGGTTGGCGATTCTCGCGTATGTTGGCCATTCGCAACAATCCCGTCTCGAGCAGGATCTGGCCCACGAGCGCGACCAGAATAAAGTCATGTCCGCCGAGCTCGAGCAAGCCAACGGACGCCTCGCCGACTTGAAAGGCCTCGTCGAAGTCACCCAACAAAAAGTCGGCATGACCCAATCGGAATTGGCCCAGGCCCGCAGCCGTTCCGAATCCATCCGCAAGGAACAAGTGGCCGCCGACCAGCGCCTCAATGCGCAACTCTCGCAAGTGAAACAGGAGAGCGAAGAAAAAATCGGCGCGGTAGCCACCGACGTCACCGGCGCCAAAAAAGATATTGAAAGCACCAAGACCGATCTCGAAGCCACCAAGGGCAAACTTGAGCGCGCCACCGGCGACATGGGCGTGATGAGCGGCCTGATCGCTCACAATCGCGACGACCTCGAAGAACTCAAGCGCCGCGGCGACCGCAATTACTACGAATTCAAAGTCCAGAAGAGCAAGACCCCGCAGCGCGTCGGCCCCGTGCAGATGACTCTGAACAAAGCCGACCAGAAAAAAGGGCGCTACACCATGACCGTCTTCGCCGACGACCGCTCCATTGAAAAGCGCGACAAGACCGCCGGCGAGCCGGTGCAGTTCTACATGAAGGGCGCCTCTCGCATGGCCCCCTACGAAATCGTGGTTTTCGACGTAGGCAAAAACCAGATCAGCGGCTACCTCTCGACCCCGAAGGAAGGTGGCGCCCCGGTTTCGGCAACTCCGGCCTCAGCTCCAGCCGCCACTCCCCCGGCCGCAGCCTCTGCCACCAAGCCGCAGTCTTGATCGCTCAGTTGCAGTACTCTTTAGCCACCCTGCTTCGCCGCACGCCATTTTCGCGAAGCAGGGTTTTTCTTTTCTGCGTCAAACTATAGTTTCGCGCCCGGTTTCGTCCTTCGCCCAGGAGCCTCTCGATGAACAAGCTTCGTCCCCGTTACACCGTGCTGTGCGCCTTCGCCGCCCTGCTCGTCGCCGTGCCGGCGCTCTTCGCGCAAGTCCCGCTCGAGCCCGCGCAAATGCCCTCTAACACCGGCTTTTATTTCATTTGGCGCGGCCAGCCCAGCGCCGAACTCAGAAAATCCAACTCCATAGCCGCACTCTGGGATGACCCCGGCTTCTCGCCGGTGCGCTCCTCCATTACCCAGGCACTGCTCAAAAATTCTCAGGAAAAATCCACCGGGCCCCGGCTCACTCGCGAGCAACTCGAACAGTACGCTTC
Source organism: Candidatus Acidiferrum sp. (assembly GCA_036564765.1). Taxonomy (GTDB): domain Bacteria; phylum Acidobacteriota; class Terriglobia; order Acidiferrales; family UBA7541; genus Acidiferrum. Next base: position 4,612 of record DATCOK010000285.1, read on the forward strand.
GCTGCTCGAAAATCCCTTCGTGCTCGGATACCTGACCGACCCCCGCGATAAAGGTTTTCAGGTTTCCGCCAAACCCCCTTCCGAGAAACCCGCTGCCTGGAACGGCATGTTTTTCGTCTACAACCGCTCCGGCAAAGAAGCCATTCTTTCGAAAGCCGTCCTGGCTCTCCGCACCAACGAAAAAGATGTGCCGCAACTTTCTCAAGTAACCATCGCCGGGACGTCCGCGTTGAAAGTCGTGCGCAAGGACAGCACAACCTACTGG